>OMOF01000140.1 GCA_900290375.1 Candidatus Desulfosporosinus infrequens | reverse complement strand
TTTTCTTGAATGAAATCCGGTCATAGTGTGTGCTTGCTTAGGTGTAATCATTAACGACACTCCTTAATATTAATAATATATTGCATTCAATGACAGTAAGGCAACGCTCACGCAGCACCACCCATAGTCAGTATCCACCTCTATTTACTGTTACCTTCATTTTACCATAAATTTTGACCTCGCATCTATTTTTAAGAAAAAATTCTGCGGAGAACTTTGCTGCAACCGCTAAAGAAGGCCCATCTCTCATGAGGTCAGAGTTATTCTGTGGATGCTAAATAATAAGAAATCTCCTCAGGAGGAGGGGAAGGGGAACGTGGATATGACAAATGAAAAGTAAGCTTTATGTCAACCGCTAAAACAGCTAATAATCCTCTGTTTTTCTTAATTAAACAATAAGCATAATATAAGAGATAATGTAGAAGTACTGTCTTCATTTTTTATATATGGTATAATATGGTAATAATGAACAGGGGGGGATTTATATTCCACGTACTAATTTTACACCTCGAAAACACAAGCTATTTTTAATTACTCTATTGCTTGGTTCAGGCATACTACTTATTGGCTGTAGCAGTCTGACAACAGGGCTTTCTAATCAATCTACTCCTACTTCAGCTGTACCTACTCCAATAGATACAACCGCTCCAAAAGGTAAAACTATTCCATCTGATACATCTACTGATAAAACTATTCCATCTGATACATCTACCGATACAAATAATTCTTCGACTACCGGTCAAACTGTTTCTCCGTCTGATAGAACAGCGACGCCAACAAAATTAAATGATAGGAAGAATACCGTAGCCATTAGTAAAGCTAAGTACAACCAATTAGAATACGGTTATACTTATGAAAAGGTAAAAAGTCTTTTGGGAGATACTGGCGATGTAGTAACAGAAAGTGGAATAAAGGGAAACAAAAGTTATACTGTAACATATTTATGTCACGTAAAATCTCCTTCAGGGGGGGAAGTATTCTTGGCATTTAAGGGCAATAAACTTGTTAACAAAATGGAAGTCAACTTACAGTAGAGTGGTGAATTTCTTTTCAGGGGCGCTGGAGTTTCTAGCTATCGGATGAATTACTAGAATAGGCATTTGTAGCAGGAGAATCACTTTTAAAATAGGAACATGATCATTCTGACAGATTCCACCCCTATTTATAGACTTCGGAGAGGACATCAATATCCACCTCGCTAAGTGAAACAGGCACTGTTTGGTCCACTCGGATAATAATAAATATTCCTTGGATATCTGCCCTTTTGATTGGCTTCTGCGCAAGTGTTTGATTTCCATCATAGACAATCAAGCAACCCGGACGGAAGGTTTCCACAGTTTCAATATAACTTTGAATTGTTAATTCGAAGGCCTTAAGGTTATTAGGTAGTTCACGAACATCAGGAGCTTTTCCCGGCTCCACTACCAAAACAGTTATCCATTTAACCAATGACTACTACCTCCTTGTAACTTAGTCGTCCAACACTTTATGGGTTAGCGTCAGAGTTTGACACTCCCCACAGATGAATCCGGAGGATTTTTTAGGTGATTAAACGAAAGTCCGTTTCCGACAATCGAGTATGACCCAAGTTAAGGGTATACCATTACTGGGTGTTTTTGATCAAGATGATTTGTTCAGGAGTCGGAAGCAGTTTGATTTGAGGCGTTATTTGTACGCTATCATCTCCTTTCAGAAACTTTTTGACTTTGGATATATTGCTTGATAATAGCTGATGGAGCACCTCCAACGGTTGAAATGAAGTAGGAATTAGTCCACAGCGTTGGCAATTTAGTGGTTAATTCTTTAAACTCCTTTCTGAGCATTCTTGACGTTCTTCCTTTGATTGTTTTGATAACTTTGTGGACACCGAATTGAGGATCAACTTCAATTAGAAGATGTACATGGTCGGGCATGATTTCCAACTCTATCAATTCAGATTGAAGTTCTATACATGTTTCTTGAATTAATTCCCTTAAACGATCTTCAATCTTCCCGACCAAAACCTTCCTACGATATTTAGGACACCAGACCACATGATACTTGCATGAGTAGACAATGTTGTTGTTCGATTTATATTTTATATCCATTAAAAAATTATACAACGCCAACATATATAATACAAGGAAGTCTTAAGCTTTGCCTTATATCCCCATAGCTGAAGCTAGGGACTTTACGGCAACAAGTGATAAGTACCCCTCAACTGACGGTTTTAGCGGCTGGTAAGTTTGTCATGGTGTATTTCTTGTAGGTGAATATTTTCGCACTACTGTTAGCCGCTGGAGGAGTAAGCTTAATATTTTCCTTCCTCACTTTTAAGTTCACCTGTTGGAAAACAGTTATGAATAAAAAGTTTTGGGTTGCGAAAAAGTCCTCTCAAAGAGCCGTTTCTGCAATTAGGTTTCAGTTTAGTAAGAAAAAGTACGTGGGTATGTTAGTGGAATTGTCGCTGCATTTTTCGATACGCTATGGGCAGTTATTATTAAATTGACCGATAGCTCGGTAGTCGATTGGCCTACTTGTGAGTTTGCTTTAGCAACGTTTGGTGTACAGAGGTTCACAAAAATAGATACCCAGTGGGCATTATAAAAAAGCCCTATCCAAGCGTTGATAGGACTGGCTAGCGATGTTATATTAGTAAGTTAAAGGCTATCGATACAATTGCGTATCGATAGCCTATTTAACCCCCAATAATTCGAATTCACTTTGCTGCTTGGCTCGTGCTCAATCCTAGACCCTTTCTCTTGGCATTTATATGAGCTTCGATGTTCTTGGCAACTTCTACGGGGTCGTCTCCGAGAGCGATCTTCCCGCCGGTCAACCCTTCTACATCCTGAGTTAATAATTTAACCAGTTGAGGCGCGCCGGTAACAAAGGGTGTAGGAGATAGATGAGTGTACGTTCCGTAGGCGACAGCGAACACTCCATCAATCGTGGCTTTTTGTTCCATCCATTCGGGTGCGGTCACTGCGATCGGTAATTGAGGGATATCGACGTCCAGATGATCCGCTAGCGCCGTGACAAGCATGGAGATTCTTCCAGTATCGGTACACGTTCCGAAACTTAAGACAGGAGGGATTTTCAAGGCTCCGCATATTTCTCCTAAGCCCTTGCCCGTCATTTTAACGGCGTCCATATTACAAAGCCCCGCTACCTCCAGGGCATGATTTCCGCAGCCAGCGGACACCACCAAAATGTCCTTCTTGATGAGTTCTTTTGCCAGATTTACGGTGTTCCAATCCTGAGGACCGTTTCTTATGGTCGAACAGCTCACTAAGGCTACAATCCCTTTAATCTTACCAGCTACGATCACATCGACGAGTGGGTCTAATTTATTGCCGAGAACCTCCAAAACGGCTTCAGTAGAGAAACCGGCAATCGCTTTTTGTGTCATTTTAGGAACCTTTGAGGTAACCTTGCCATGCCGCTTTTTAAAGTTCTCAATACTTAAATCAATGAGTTGATCAGCCATGACACTAACTTCAGCCGGATGATACTCAATCTTATGTTGGAGTCCCGGTACACCAATAATCGTACTGACGCTCACCAAGGTTATCTGATATTTCTCAGCATACATATCAATGGCCGGGGGCGAGCAGTTCTCATCCATGGCTAAAACATCCACCGTCCCGGTAGCCAAAAGGGGCTCTATACTCAGCCAGTTTCCCATTAAACCGACAAAAATTTCATCCATGCCAAATCTCTGCACTAATTCTTGTCCCGTTTCTATGGAACCGACCACTCTGAGCCCTTTAGCTCCGGCCGCTTTCGCCCTCTTCTGCACTTCAGCCAGTTTGGCTTTTTGAATAGTCGCTACGCCAGCCCAAGGTTGGTGACCGTTGAATACGATATTAACATAATCAGGGTCCATAATTCCTAAGTCGACGTTGACTTCGTGAGGTTTTGGTGTGCCAAACAAAATATCCTGGACCATTTCAAGCCCTATTTGGGCATTGTAGATTGTGGCCAACCCCAAGCGCAAGGCTTTGAGCGCCAAAGAAACATAATCCCCGTCGACGTTAGTCAAGCAACTGGCTACACAATTCTGTTCTTCATGAACAGCTCCAGCCGGATAGATGTTGAGATCCTTCCAGACTTTTTTCCGTTTCTTCGGAGCAAAGGCCTCAACCATAAGGTTGGGCTCGTCCGCCCCAATATTCATTTGATTATTTAGGGTATCTGCTAATTGTATGGCCATCTGGTTAGTATCCTGATTCGTATTGATTCCGAGTTTTTCACACATTCCTTTCAGTTTATTGACGTCGATAATTTTAAAAGGAGTTTTTCCTTCTCCTGTGGCTTTTAAGGTTCTGAAAGCTTCATAGGCATGATGGCTGTAGGTTCCTGCTCCCATTATATTTTGTAGAAGCAGCTTTCTCATAGCTAAAGCATCCGCTCCGATTCCGCAAACCCCTTTATCCTGTCCACTTTTCTCACTTATCCGACACGGCCCTTGAGCACACTGTTGGCAACTTAAACCTTGCAGACAAAATTTGCAGCGGATCTTCTCCTGTTCAGTCCAACGATCAAATGAGTTGGACATTCCATCTTCTCTAATCCGTATTAACATCTCTTCTACTGAATCATGATAACTTACCCGACCTTCGGTCTTCTCCCGTATCGTTTCTGCCATTACCCAACCTCCTTTTTGTAGTTACTACAGGAAGTTTTCTCATCTTCTTAAATATATATGCAGAAAGGAGGGGCTTAAAGGATAACGGAAGTCTCCAGCTGTGGAGGGATTCGTTAAGCTGTAAAGAATCCCTTGACCAGCAGCCGCAAAATGAATCCCTGGCATAAACGGCAGACCACATTTGGCACTGCTGATCTGACAAAACATTAAAAGTTGCGTAGTTTAGCCCCATTGATTAATACCTTTTCAACAAATATCTTCGTGATTACGGGATCAAATTGAGAGCCAGCGTTACGTAGAATTTCTAAGAGCACTTCTTTTTCGCTCAGAGGCTTCCTGTATGAGCGTTCACTAGTCATTGCATCATAGGTATCAGCAAGAGCAACAATTCTTGCTACCTTTGGAATAGACTCCCCTTTTAAACCTTGTAACTTGAAATAAATCGGCCACATCATAGATTGTTTTATAAATATCAAATGGAATTTGTTCTAAACAGACATTACCTGCTTCGATTTTTGAATAATCCAAGATATCATTTAATACTTTTAACAATACTTTATTTGATGATTTTACTATTGTTAGATAGTGTCGTTGTTCTTCTGTTAACTCCGTCATAAGCGTTAACCCAGTCATGCCTATAATGCTAGTCATTGGCGTTCGAATTTCATGGCTCATATTGGCAAGAAACTGACTTTTAGCAATGTTTGCTGCCTCTGCAGCTTCTTTTGCAATTAGTAATTCCTCCTCACGTTCCTTTAAGGCATCTTCCGAATTCTTAAGGTTCGTGATGTTGGTCAGTGCTAATCGGCACAGGGGTGTTCCGTCGGCATCTTGTGCGACGGTGGCCGACAAATGTGCCCATAATGCCGTTTCGTCCTTTTTCATCATTCTCAATTCGCACTCTTGCGGACTTCCTGTCTCGAAAAGCCTTTTTCTGACCATATAGTAATTATCCTTGTCTTCTTTGTGGATTAACCGGGAGAACGATTGCTTGATCAGCGCACCACGGGCCAATCCGAGGAGTTCGGTGATTGTTAGGTTAGCCTCCAAAATTCTATCTTCATCGGAGATGGTGCAATAGCCAACTGGTGCCAGATTGTACAAGTCGAAATAGCGCTTCCGCTCGGAGTCCAGTTCCTCATGTACCCGACGTAACTCTTCGTTCTGCATCTCTAATTCAATTTGATGCACACAAAGTTCGCGGAGCGTCCGCTGCGTTTCTTCATGCGACATCATCTTCAGGTCCTCGGGCGCCTGGGTTGCTTTTTGTCGAGCCATCACTTCGCCCTGCCGGCGCAGAGCCTTTATTGAGGTTTCTGAAGGGTCAACTTGTTCTGGTCTGACATCCTTATTGTTCATTACTCACATCCCTAATTTTTAGCGAGATCTATTCCACACGCTTGTAATCATCTCATTGTTATCAACGCTATGCTTTTTTAATACCTTTCAGCCTGAAGCGATTATAGTACTACACGCTGTCTATAATACGCTCATAGTTTCTTGCTTTCTTGGATGACGCTGGACAGAACCCTGCCCAGTTCTTGAAGTCTGTAAGGTTTTGCAATCACATTGTAAAAACCAAACTTTTTA
This sequence comes from Candidatus Desulfosporosinus infrequens, assembly GCA_900290375.1. GTDB lineage: Bacteria > Bacillota > Desulfitobacteriia > Desulfitobacteriales > Desulfitobacteriaceae > Desulfosporosinus > Desulfosporosinus infrequens. Next base: position 3,889 of record OMOF01000140.1, on the reverse strand, counting down.
TAGTCGGATAGCGCGTCTGAGGAATAACCGCTCGAAACAATCGCTTTAACATCCGGGTCAACTTTGATGAGCTCACTTACAGCCATTTTACCACCCATACCGCCTCGGACCGTCAAGTCGATAATCACAACGTCAAAAGGACGGTTGGAGAAAAACGCCTCTTTATATAGTCTAACCGCTTCGGCACCGTCTCCAGCTGACTCCACATCATAACCAAGAAACGTCAGCATCTCTTTAGCCGTTTGTAGTACACGCTCATGATCATCCATCAATAAGACTTTTCCCGTTCCCATGATCAGACTTTCTTCATGCACTTCTTCTTTACATTGAATGCTTGAGACAGGCAAATAGATACTAAATGTTGTCCCTTTCCCCTCTACAGAACTTACTGAAATATGCCCATCATGTTTTTTTACAATTGAGTAACAAATTGTGAGCCCAAGGCCATTGCCCTGTTCTTTTGTGCTAAAATAAGGGTCGAATATTTTTGGTAGGATCTCACTAGAAATGCCGATCCCTTCATCAGTAATTGTAAGTGCCACATAATGGCCAGACCGAAGCGGCAATGTACTGTTTTCTCCGGTAACGGTCAGTTCTTCGGCGCAGACCTCAATTGTTCCGCCTTCCTGCATAGCTTGGTCGGCATTGATTAGCAAGTTGGTTATGACTTGGGCTATTTGCCCAGGGTCTATCTCAACCGATGGTAGGTCTTCTGTAAGAAATAATTCACAGCGCGTATTAGACCCACTCAAGGCAAAAGCGCTATTTTCCTTAATTAAGGTATAAAGGGAAACAGGCTTGGTCAACGGATTACCTCCCTTTGCGAAGGTTAACAATTGCCTAGTCAAGTTCCCCGTCTGGCTAATAGCTTCTTCCATATACTCAAGATACTTGGTAACCTTGGGGTCTTCATTTGTAAACCTCTTCACAAGAGAGAGATTACCGAGGATTACAGTAAGATAATTGTTCAAGTCATGTGCTATCCCACCCGCTAGAACACCCACGGATTCCAATTTGTCAGCTTTTTGCAACTCTTTCTCTAGTTGCTTACGTTGAGTAATGTCACGCAATAGCCAGCGCAATTCTATCGTTCCTCCCCTGGAGGCAATGACATTCCCCACCGTTATAGAAACGGGAACCGTTGTTCGTTTTCCTGATAACATGATAAGTTCCCAGTTCTCCTTTTGTCCAACGGTTCTTTTTTTCATTTCTGCCATCCGGGAACGGAAGAGCATGTGCTCTTCCTTGCAGACATATATTGCTAACGGTTTGCCAATAAGTAAGGATTTGCTAACGTTCAAAAGGTTGCTAGCCGCGCTATTGGCATCGAGGATTATGCCTTCCGTATCAGTGACCAGATAACCATCTGGTGCAAAGTCAAATAGTTCTTGATAACGACGATTCTCTTCTTCCAGTGTCAGACGGCTAGCTACCATTTCCTCATTTTGTTCAAGTAGTTCAACAGCCGTTGTTTGTAATTCATGAAGAGCAGAATTAAGTTCCGAGAATAGTTTAGACGTCAATTCATAGGACGGTAAACCACAATTAGAAATGTTTTCCAGACGGCTGAAGGCCTTTTGTACTTGAGCATTTAAATCCAAGGTCGAACTCGCCTCCTCGACAAATATGATTGCAATCTAGCATAAAACTCAACTATTATTGTAATTTTATATTCATTCGGCATTTACCACAATATTCCTCCGCCCATTTATGAACATAAGAAATATTCATGACAGAAAGAATATTAATGAATTAATTGGAGGCATTTCTTCTCTAGATCGTGTAGATAATCCAAAAAAACAAAACTACCAGATCTCCTAGTAGTTCATGTGACCTATTTCTTTTTCGTCCCTTGCTTTTATTCGAAGGCCCAATAATAATATTATGAATTCTGCCAAAACAGCATCGTGTCAGAATGAGGATGAAAGCCGTTACCAATCAGTCATCAAGTCAATATAAAGTTGTCCGGAGGTATCCATTTGGGCTATGAATACCTCCGAAACCTCACCAATATTTTGGGTATGCAGCTGCGTCATTAACCAGCTTTTTGTGACCCCTATACTTTTTAGGTTTTCTTCCTCAAATTTACCTTCTCTAACAAGGATAGTTGGTAGCCCTTTGTATTGGGTAGTTAAGTTTAAATTTTCTGCTGTTACTGTTCGATAGAGCGGTTTAAGTAAAATACTGAGTTTTCCATCCGGTTCCATTATCGCAAATTCAATTTCTTTTAAAGAAAATACCTTTTCTTCCCGTAGTTTTATAAACAAATTCTCAATTGACAGCCGTAAACTTTTGAGGTTCTGTTCAAGGATTTTGCCATTGGATATGACAATCGTCGGACTACCCTCAAAAACCTCGCGGGCAAACTGAGACTTTAACGAAAAATAAGTCATGAGATATGTCAAGACAAAGTAACCTAAAAGCGGAAAAATAAAATCAAATGGGTTGTCGTGCATGTCGGTGGCTAAACTAGAAGCCATTTCTCCCACTGCTGCAATCGTTGCAACATTATAAATGCTCAGTTCTCCAATCTGCTTCTTTCCTAATACTCTTAATCCAAGCCAAAGCATAAAAAAGGATAATAGTATACGTACAGATCTATTCATAATCACTTTTGATCACACTCCACTCATGCAAAGACACAATAGCGCCTCGACACATAAAATAAATGTTTCAGACTAGAGGCAATAGCGTTAGAATAATAATTCTGTTTACATATAATTCCAAATTATCCGACTTGTGCATATTATGTATTATCTCTTAACAAAGGAGGAAATGGCAATGGCATTTGGTGGTATTGATGGAGTCGATGGGGTTGCCTGCGGGCCAAGACGTGGCTTTGGAGCCGGAATCGCTGCAGTTGTCGTAATTATTCTACTGCTTATCGCAATGGGAATCGTATTCTAATTTAGAAAGGTGGAACTTCTTATGTACGGAATGGGTTATGGCGGAATGGGAGGAGCATGCTGTCGTCCTCCTGTATGTTGTCCTCCCCCTGTCGCCCCTGTGGTTGGTGCAGGGGTTGGTGTAGGAATTATCGCAGTTGCTATTTTAATTCTCATCGCTTTAGGTGTAATCTTTTAAAAATTCTTCTAAATTGCTACCATCCGAAAAGGTGGTAGCTTTTAATTTTAAGTCAAAAAAGGAGCAACAATCGCCGCTCCTTTTATTATTAGTTCCATACTTCCATCATATTTTAACAATCCCACCATCTAGTTAGAGCGCCAATGCGCTAATTTGACTCGAATTCCAAATAGCAGACATCTTGATTCAGAACTTCTTTTTCTTCATTTTTAAGGTTTATGAAGGGGAACTTAAAAAGCTGGCGAGGGATGTTATACCCTAAATTCCATGCTCTACTTTAAAACTATTTATCCCCACATGGTAGATCAAAATTGCCTCTTAACTCCTGTTCAATCTCTTTTCGACCAGGTGGTTGTTTATTAAAAGTGTAAAATACAGCTACATGTAGAGTTCCATTTGATTGTTTTTTCCAACAACTAACTCTATCGTGATTTTCGATTGTAGTTAAAACTTTTGATGATTCACCAATATCCAAAATAGAATATTTTCCTTCGAAGTTTTCTAATATTACATATACTCCAGTGTTGTCTTTTAAAGAATCAATATCATCCGGATAATCATATGGCCCTTCAAACTTATAATCACAAATCTTAATGCTCATTAAATTACACCTACCCTTACACTTACTTAATTCTACAAAAAATAAGGCTATTCCTGCTTATATTATACTTATTTATGAAAATTCATACTCTATTCTATTGCTTTGAATTCTCATCATATACACTAACCCACACGACGAGCACCTAGATACCGGCTCGCGTAATAGCGACTACTCAGATCCGAAATACTTACGCCACTATTGGAT
>OMOF01000011.1 GCA_900290375.1 Candidatus Desulfosporosinus infrequens | reverse complement strand
TTTTGAAAATCGTCTCAGTAGTGTGGGCTTCCTTGACGGGAGCCCATTCTTTTCGTCTGTTCGAACACGCAAAAAAACCTTATAATAAGGCATAGAAAAGAACAATAACAAGTCAAAGATGTCAAAATAGACTGGCAGACTGACTGGTTATTTTCTTGAATGTGCCTAAATGTAAAGTTGGAAGAGTTTTCGAGACCGTATCAGCAGGTGCTTAAATTGAAGGAGGTCCCGGATGATTATTAGATCTTATCTCAGTTTAAGTGAGAAGGCTATTAATGAAGTTCTTATTCTGGAAGATGTTTGTAAGAGATATGATAATCTTCAAGGAAGCGTGTTTTTAGATACATCTTTAAACTTCAATCCTCATATTAAGAGTATCTTTCTCCTTTACAAAAACGACAAGCTAGTAAGTATGTTATCCATGTTTATTCCTACACAACAGGAGGCGGAAGTTTCAGCCTATACCTCACCTGAGTATCGGTATGAGGGATATTTTAAGGCGTTATTAACTAAAGCCGTTGCCGAACTAAGAAAATACGAAATCCCCACGATCCTGTTTGTCTGCGAGTCCCAATCAAGTTCTGGCAAGCAGTTAATCGCTAATTTCAATACTGAGTTTGATCATATCGAATATTTTATGAGAGCTAATAAGAATAGCTATGAGGCTAGGACGGGGTATCGTTTAGCTTTGTTAAAGTCTGAGGCGAAGGATTTGGACAAGCTAATTGCTACGAGTATGCGGACGTTCAATGACACTTACGAAGATTCTAAGATTCTAATCGAGAATTGCTTTAGACTGAAAAATCGGGAACAGTATCTTGCTGTTTTGAATGATCAAATAATTGGGTTAGGATCAGTAAACCTTGAGGGTGATGAAGGATCAATATTTGGGTTTGGAATAGTCCCCGAATATAGAGGCCAGGGATACGGAGCAGAACTGCTGCACTTAATCGTAGATAGTTTATGGCAACGAGGGAAAACCGAAATTACTCTTGAGGTCAATAGCGAAAATGCACATGCTTTAGAACTTTACAAGAAATCCGGTTTTCAAATCGAGGCAGCTTTTGAGTATTATAGAAAAAAGGTAAGTGAAGTATAAAAAATAGATTTCAACTTTGATAGGGGAAGAAAGATTGATTGAGGTGAAAAGGGTTTTGAAAAATAATAGGCTAACCAAATTGAGGTGCTCAGATCGCTCAGAATTGATCATTGTTCCAGGTCACGTCGCAGATCCGGACACGAGTATGCTGCTCTCGCGTACGGCTCTCTTCATTCAAAAGGGACGTATTGCTCGAATACAAACAGATTTCCATACAAATCAAATCCCTCCTGGGCTGGAGGTGGTTAGCCTGCCTGAATTGACGATTCTGCCTGCTCTTATTGATTGCCATGTCCATGTGGCTTTAGATGGGGTCGATTTTGCTGCGGCGGTAAAACGTTGGTCAGATAGCTTTGCTTGGTTGGAACACGTTAAAGCAAATCTCGAGCATAGTTTAGAGAGTGGACTGGCAACAATTCGCGATGGTGGAGATAACGGTATGGTAGGACTACGTACGAGAAAATTACTTGAAAAAGGGGAATTGGAAGGGCCGCGAATCCTTGCTTGTGGGCAAGGTATTGGCAAAGCCGGAAAGTATGGGTCCTTCCTCGGGCCGGGAATTTCGAATGTTGGAGAAGCTTGTCAGTTAATCGATGCTTTAAAGGAACAAGGGGTTGACTGGTTAAAGATACTGATCTCAGGAATTGTGAGTTTTAAAGACTATGGAAAGATAGGAGCTGTTCAGTTTACCCAAACAGAACTAAACATAATGACCAAGTATGCCCATGACTTGGGATTGCCAGTAATGGCCCATGCCAGCTCGGACGAAGCCGTGAGGTTAGGTATTAAGGCAGGAGTGGATACAATGGAGCACGGTTATTTCGTTTCTGCCAAGAGCTTAGCCGATATGGCGGAAAAGGGAATTCCGTGGGTGCCCACGGTTGTACCTGTCGCCAATCAGTTAGAGGCTCACGCTCATTTGTATCACTCTCCAGAGTCCCAAGAGATCATTAAGCGAACTTATGAACTTCAGTTAAAGAAAATTAACGAGGCCCAATCCCTGGGGGTATCATTAGGAATTGGGACGGATGCTGGAGCGGGTGGGGTAGTCCATGGGTATGATTATTTCCGAGAGCTAGAATTGTTTGCTCAAGCTGGCCTTTCTCCAAGCGAAGTTCTTAGAGCAGCAACCAGTACGGCGGCTCAAATATGCGGTTTGCAAGAGGAGATTGGGCGTATAGAAGTTGGAAAAAAGGCTTTACTAATCGGGGTTAGAGGAAATCCTTTTCAAGAGCTCAATGTGTTGCGGAATGTAGAATTCTTGCTCTATTAATTTGAGAAATCGAGTGACGATAATGTATAATCTGAACTAGAAAAGAAATATTTTTAAATCTTCAAAAAACTTTATTATAATTTAGGGGTTTATGCCGGGGAATAATAATTAGAATATTTAGTTTTTTGTAGTTACAAGTCTGAACTCAAGTAGTATACTTAGGTAGATATTGGTATAAAGGTTCAATTAAGTTTTTGAAGAAATAAATTAAAAGAAGGTATAGCTATGGTAGATAGTAAAAAGAAACCGATTATTCTGTCAGATCAGGTTCGGACATCTCTTACCCACCTAGAGCCCCTCACCCAGAAAGTGTTTCTGTCTCTTAATCCGCCTAGTCCACTAGATAACCGAGCGGATGTCGATCAAGTGCGTCATGCGTTGGAGCGGGGCTACGGCTCTGTCAACGTGCCTTTAGTACTTATGCCTCGGATACCCGTCATTTGCCGGAGCGCAGAGTGGCAGGTTACAGCCACTCTAGCGGATACTGGCCAAGGCTGGAAATTAATCGATCTAGAATCTGGCAATACTACCAAGGAGCAATTCGGGCTGGCTATTGACATTGGCACCACAACGGTGGTCATATACCTGGTTGATCTCTGTGACGGTTCGGTTCTTGGACACGCAGCCGACTATAACGCTCAAATTAGCTTGGGTGAGGATATTCTGAACCGTATTCGTCATGCTGCCGAACCAGGTGGTTTAGCACGCCTACAAAAAGCAGTCGTGGATACCCTGAACCGTTTGATCCGACTCCTTTTCCCATTGCCCAAGGAGACAGGAAAAATCACCGCTGTGGCCATCGGGGCCAATACAACCATGATCCACCTTTTGCTGGGCCTGAACCCCGCTTCCATTTGTCGCGATCCTTATACTCCGATCGTCAACAATCCCGGCTTGATCCCTGCAGGAGAAATAGGAATTGATATCAATCCCTTGGCTCCAGTCTATTGCCTGCCTAGCATCGGTAGTTACCTAGGCGGTGACGTTATCGGTGGGATTTTAGTCAGTGGGATGCATAAACAGTCAGACGTCTCTTTATTTGTCGACATCGGCACCAATGGAGAGATTGTGATGGGGAACGAAGATTGGCTTGTTGCTTGTGCCGGAGCAGCTGGCCCTGCTTTGGAAGGCGGTGTCACAAGCTTTGGTATGCGCGCAGAAACAGGAGCTGTGGATCGTGTTTCCATAGATCCGGAGACGCACAAGGTGAAGTATACGACTGTGGACAACGCTCCAGCCCGCGGCATCTGCGGATCTGGCCTGGTGGACACACTTGCCGAACTTTTCCTCAACGGCATCATTAACCGGACGGCTCGTTTTCAGATGGGGCAGGATTCGTTTGTTGTGGTCCCTGCCATAGAAACGGCCTCGGGAGAAGACATTGTCATAACCCAGGTAGATATTACTAACTTCGTGGCCACTAAGGCAGCGGTCAATGCGGCTACCGATTTTTTGATGGAAAATGTAGGCATCACTTATCAAGAAATAAGCCACTTTTATGCTGCTGGGGCGTTTGGCCAGTATTTGCCGATCGAGTCAGCCGTTACGATTGGTCTCTATCCTGACCTGCCGCGCTCTGCCATCGTGCGCCTGGGAAATAGTTCAGGGGAAGCAGCCCGCCAAGTGCTTCTATCCCGCCCTAGGCGTTTGGAGGCAGAAGCAATCGCTGCCAAGGTCACATATTTCGAGCTCAATGCCAATCCAGCTTTCATGGAGAAATTCAGTGGCAGCAAATTTCTTCCCCACACGGACATTGACCGATACCCCAGCGTCAAAAAACGCCTGCAGACCCGCATCTAATCTGTGAAGATATAGTAAAAGCTCGAGCGTTGCTCGAGCTTTTACTTGGAAGCAGAGGAGAAGATTTCTTTTGTCATTTACAGAGTCTCACTAACTAAGGCAGACCAGTTTTTTCCTTTATAAGCGTTATAGCCGCGAGTATGAGCAAAACCGTAAATTTTGGTGCCCACAGTATCTTTTTCAAAGATATAGCCGTAGGTTTCTCCTTTCATCGCCAGTTGAGCGGCTTTAAGGTGTTTTAAATTGTCAACCAGAATACCTTGACGGTTTCGACAGGCAATGACGTAGCCGGCATTGTTGATAATAAATATGTCCCCATTCTTGCCGATGCGAGCTGATTCAATTATGTCATAAATGAAATTCCAGTTAAATCTAGTGGAAAAATATCCTACTATACGACCTTCATCATTATGGATCGGGCAGGTGTAAGCCACGGTATGCGTTTTATCAACTGAAGAAAGATAGAGATCGCTAACTGAGATAGAGTTAGTGGATTTAGCGTCTTTAAACCAGATGGTATCTGCTCTGTTATGACCGATGGATTCCTGGTGAACACCTGCCGCGATGATTATGCCTTCAGTATCAAGTACATAAAGATCAAGATAAACTTCATAAATGTCAACAAGATGTTTTAATAAAACGTTTACGACAGAAAAACGATTAGGATCGGTAGTGCTAAAGCAGTTTTTTACCTTATCGAAACCAGCCCAGGCTTGGGCATCACAATTACGTTCAAATAGGTTACGATCAATTTTATCGATCGTGTCATAAGCCACATCGGCTGTTCTAACAGCCATTATTTCGTTGGCCTTGCTTTGGATATTTTCAATGATTTTGGTACTTTCTTTGGTTGAC
>OMOF01000338.1 GCA_900290375.1 Candidatus Desulfosporosinus infrequens | reverse complement strand
CGGCTCATATCACCGACGGCGGGAAAAACACCTTCGATCTTACGCTAGGCAAGAATTGGTCATCACCCGAAAAATGGAGCCAATCCTTCAACGCCCCGGACAATTACACAGGGCAACCCGCAAACTACACAGTGACGTTAACCGCTACAAACACCTCTGGAGAAACGGCACAGGCGATAACCACTTTCACTGTCAATCCGATCCCCTTGCCGCCACCAGGCAATCTTAATGGAACCCTTCGAATTGATGCTTGGCGGCGAAATGGCACTACGAATCCCACTGGCACGGCAAAATACGGGGATCGGCTGGTGAATACCTTGACCGTCGAAACGCCGCCACCACCGCAAGGACTTTTAAACGCAGTGGTAACAGGTGCACGACTCACGAAAGCGTGGGTTAATCGTCCCGAAGGTCAAGTTAATAAATCTGGAGTTGGACCAGAGCTCATCCTTCGGAGTACCGCGAACACGGACATGACGCTCAACGGACTGACGGCAACCACCACATATACAGAGTCCTGGGCAGGGTATCCGCCTCCCATACCAGACAATACGGTTATGGAAACAGACTTCATCGACGTACCCTTTTCCGTCCATGTGGATTATAAGTATCAAGTGCCCGTGTCTACGAAAAACGGGGTAATTTACGTTTGGAGAACAGGCTCGTATGATGCCAGTGGCAATGCCTCGTCGAATCTAGATATCACAGGAACGGAGTGGTATATATTCAGCGTACCAATACATGATACCGGTACTCCGGTATGGGAACCCTGATCCGTCCAAGAGAAAAAACAGACGGTTGATCAAAGGAGCGGTATTTAAGATGCTCAAGACAATTTGCAGGAAATATAAAAGTTCGTCGCTTAGTGATGAGTGTGGTGGTCCTCAAATATATATTCTGGCGGCAATTTCGATTTTTTTCCTTCTCGCCCTTTACACCACTTTTGCCTATGCGCATAAGATACAGGTCATGGCAACAAGACTTCACGATAGTATCAATACCGCCGCTATCACAGCACTTGGGGATAACACGGTGCCTGATTCGGCAAACGGAGGAATACAGGTTATAGATACCACCGTAACAAAACGGGAGTTCACAGCTAATCTGCAAAACGATCTAAAAGACTGGGCCTCAAGCTCGTTTACGTTGCAATCAGCGCAAGTGTTCAGTGAAGCTGACAAAGGATCAAGTCCACCTGCTGGGTTTTCTGAGGCTGTACCAGGGACAAGTATTTACCTCACAATGACCATGAATGTAGCACTTTTGCCGGGGTTTATTCCGATGTCTTACACCCATTGGTCGATTCCACTCCAGGTAATGGTCAGCCCCAATTCTTATGAAAGTTCGACTGGGACTTGGAACTTGGTAAGGGGCACCTAATAAAACAGAGCAGAAAAGGAGGTAAAACACTTGGACTATTCCGAGACAATTACGCGCAAACGGGGACTCTTTGACCGCCTCATGGGGCGGTCTCCCTTATCAGGGGTGGTCGCAGCGAATCAGCTTATCGCTGTGTGGGGAACACAGGGCGGAGTGGGGTGCTCGACGATCACGGCGATCCTCGCCAAAATGCTCCACCAAATCGGGTTCACTGTCTTAGTGGTTGAAGCATCCTCCACGGGCGGTAGTTTACTTCGATTTATGGGTAGAAAACCCGTCATGAAAGGCTTAGACACGATCTCGCACACCAAGGAGCGATTTAACAGTGAAATGGATTCCATTCAGGTCAATGTCGTCAAAGGTTTCGGCGTTCTCCCTCGCTCTGGTGCGCCTAATAATACCCAGTGGCACTGGCAGGAAGAGGAGGTTCGTGGGCTCTATCACTTCGCAAGGCGGCTTGCCGCGTTCGTCCTTGTCGATGCGGGTCATGCTCTGAGCGATGCGTTAGGTAGGGTCGCACTAACAGAAGCCGATCATATTGTTTCTGTCTTCCGTTCAACGCCCGTTGGTTTAGATAGCGCAACTCGATTTCATGAGCATTGCCGCTTCTCGCGCCTTGAAGAAAAGCTCCTATGGGTCATGAATCAAGCTCAGCGTTCAGAGGCAAAGGAAGAACTGGAATTTCTTACAGGAGAGGAAATTAAGAATTGTATTCTATGGAAACAAGACATGGAACTTCTTGAACAAGGAGCGTCG
>OMOF01000932.1 GCA_900290375.1 Candidatus Desulfosporosinus infrequens | reverse complement strand
AGATAAAACTGCAGAACCTCTCGCCAAGATTCTGGGAACAGTTTTTTAAAGATACCATCTTCTGAAGGCCCAAATAAAGAGGATATTTCTTTGTCAGTGTAAACACGTCCACTGAATTTTAAAAGTGTAGCACTCAAACTGGTACGCACTACTGGAAGCGAATTAATTAATGTTCCGTCCAGATCAAAGATAAAGCCTTTAAGTTTCATTTTCTACTCCTTTTTGATCTAGTAGTTTTGATACATTATATACCACAAATACATACCACACACACTTTTCAGTTCTTAAGATTAGTGGGTAATTGCGGAGGTTTGTTTATTTGAGCAGACAAGAAGATGTTCTACAAAGGTTTCACCGGCTGCTGGGGGCTTTAATGGATAGTATCATAGAGCTAAGCCTCGTTGATTAAATACAATATACTTAGACGAATACATTGCTAGTCTAGTGGAAAAAAATTATACTTATGAGCGAGGAAGTCATAACAATATAAACGCATCAAAGCAAAGGAGAATTTGATATGAGTATGAAATTCGTTAAAAGAATCCCGACTGCGGATGAAATAATAGAGCAGATACCGTTACCAAAGCACATTAAAAGTATAAAAGAAACTAGGGATAACGATATAAAAAATATTTTCGAAAATAAGGATCAGAGGTTTATTCTTATTATCGGCCCATGTTCTGCGGATAATGAAGATTCTGTTTGCGAATATATTGGGAAGCTGGCACGAGTTCAGGAACAAGTAAAAGATTCAATTTTAATGATTCCAAGAATCTATACCAATAAGCCGCGAACTACGGGTGAAGGGTATAAAGGAATGGCGCACCAACCAGATCCAAGCAAAAAACCAGATTTAGTGGAGGGAATAAAAGCGATCAGAAAAATGCATTTAAGAGCATTATGCGAATATTATATGCCTGCAGCTGATGAAATGCTCTATCCAGAAAACTATACCTATCTCTCTGACGTCTTAGGATATATCGCCATTGGTGCTCGTTCAGTCGACAATCAGCAACATAGACTAGCTGTAAGTGGAGTGGACACGCCTGTTGGGATGAAAAATCCTACAAGCGGCGATCTGTCAGTAATGTTAAATTCTATCATAGCGGCTCAACAGGGTCATACTTTTACATATGCCGGATGGGAAGTTGAAACCACAGGCAATCCTCTCACTCATGCAATTTTAAGAGGGGCGGTAGATTCTAGTGGGAGGAATATTCCCAATTATCATTATGAGGACTTAATACGCATTGCTAAAGAGTATGAAAAACTCCATCTATTAAATACATCTCTAATTATTGATACAAACCATGCAAATTCAATGAAATGTTATTCTGAACAGCCAAGAATAGCAAGGGAAGT
>OMOF01000650.1 GCA_900290375.1 Candidatus Desulfosporosinus infrequens | reverse complement strand
AATCACATAAACATAATATTGTGCTTGTTTATCTTTGCCAACATGCCTTACCAGGGGTTCTTTTGCCCATGGTTCAGTCCTCATGAATTTTTGGGACCCATCAATGGCTATGACATAGCGTTTATTGATCAGATAATTCCGGAATTTCTTCTTTTTAACCAGATGTTCAAAAAGCTCTAGCATACTTTCTTCTATTTCTTCCACCTTGATTCTCTCCAAGAGCCTGCTTAAAGTATCGGCATGTGGCATTGTTTCAAAGTCTGGAAACATCGCTTTCATATTCTTAAAAAATATGGCTGTACTCATTTCTTTGTTTGCATCTCTTAAAGACGACCTCTGATAGACAGACATCAGGATTCCATAGATCATGAGCACCGTTAAACTGTGCTTCCACTTCTTCGGCTGTCTTGGATCGCTGATTTTGCTTAATCGTTTCAGAAGGATGGGTAGTGTTCTTTGATACACCTTTAGTGCGGCTTCAACACTGGTCTGTCGGTCTAATTTCTCGTCTTCCGGTGTCTCGTAGCCTCGTTTTCTATTGGCTATGGCCCGTTTCTCTTGATACACCTGTGTTGAAACTGTAAATCCTTGGGCTTCAAGCTTTTTCCGTTTGAGTTTGTCTTCTTGTGCTCGTTTCTCTTGTCGTTTTTCTGATCTAGTCATCTGGATTCACCGTCTTGCAGGGTTTAAGCCCTTTAAGGCAATCCTTAAAATCTTTTTGAAGGGGATACATATAAATGGCTTTACGAGATAAACCGTATTCTTTTTCCCGATCCATTCTGCCCCGACCTTGAGTTTCTCCCAGATAGGTCCAGTTCGAGGCTTTATAGCATGTACCCGCAAAGTGGGACGTGTCGACGAACGTCTCTAATAGAACAGGCGCATAACAATATTCGCGCAGCCAGTCTTCTTGAAGTTGTTTGATCGCCAACGATAACACTTTACTGGCTAGATTTTTTACGTTAATCCAAGGAAGTATGAGAAAACGACTATTATTCACGATCAGATGGAGTCGAAGCTTACGATCCTGAGCCTTCCATCCGATCCACTCGTCCCGAGAGCTCAAGGCCCATGAGGATGCCGAAAACTGAAGACAACCTAGGATCGTCTCGTTTGATTTAATAAAGTACGCTAAGCGTGAACCAAAGACTTTTTTGTCACCCAGCATATGATATTCGTTAACATAGTGTCTCCATCGCTTTAAATCCGAACCTGCTCTCGCAATTTCTAAATGAATTGGCTCAATTGCCTTTAATTCCTTGCTTATTGGAGTGGTATCGATCTGAATCTCGGTTATTGCCGGAGTTAAAGCTATTGCGCTTCGTTTTCTAGAAACATCTATTGGGGGAAGCTTAATAAGCCCTTCTTCTTCCAACATTTCTAAAAACGAAGTACATTGAGGTCTTTTAGGTCTTCCTGCGGGTGTAGTCCACCCTAGAAATTCACATATGGTTCTTACTAATTCTGTCCTAGATAGTTGAGGATATTTTTTTCTTGTCCATTGGATAAGCTCTATCTCTTCAGAAGTGAAATTTCTGCCAGAGTAGACCATGATCGTCTTGTCCACGGAAGCTTCACCTACCTATTCAAGACTATCATAGCAGATCGATTTTG
>OMOF01000117.1 GCA_900290375.1 Candidatus Desulfosporosinus infrequens | reverse complement strand
TTCTGCTTCATTCGTGCCACATTGCCTTCCATCACCATCACCTGGTCTTTTCCTATGGCGAGGGCTTGATATAAGGCCCGGATGCCGGTAGAGGTCTGCATTGCGCTCATACCCGTACTCTGCTGCATCAACTCCTGGGTTTCTTGACTCACGAGCATCCCGCCTGCTTGCCATAATGGCCAGTTGATCGACAGGGTTTGGCCCTGGCGTTGTTTCGACGTTACCAGCCCATTCCGATACTTGGCGTAGGCATCCATAAAGGCGTTCGCACTCGAATAATCCGCCTGACCGAGGTTGCCTAAACTTCCTGCTATTGAAGAAAAGATAAGGAAAAAGTTTAAGTTAAAGTCCTTGCTGGCCTCGTCCAGATTTACTAATCCTAAAACCTTGGGCCCCAGAACCTCTTTCAGTTCTTGCGTGGTTTTTTTGAGGATGAAGTTGTCTCGGATCACACCCGCCCCATGGATGATTCCATTTAGACTGCCAAACTCTTCCAAAATGCTTTGGAGTAGACTCGTAACTGCCTCCTTATGCGTCACATCGACCTGCCTGTATTCTACCCGGAGACCCGTAGCTTGCAGCTCCTTAAGCTGGACTTGCTTCTTCTCATTTAGCGGTGTTCGACCCGTGAGAATTACGGTCGCACCGTTTACTCTCTGCGCAATTTCTTGGCTAACAATTCGTCCTAAGCCTCCGGCCCCTCCGCTGATCAGGTAGATGCCCCGCTCTTGCCAGGGAACCCTTGCTTCTTCCCGAGCAGTTTCTACTTCGCTCCAATCGGCCACCCAACGTTTGCCGTCCTGGTAACGGATCTGGTTATCACTTGGACTACGGCGATTGTCCGTCAGTATCTCGATCATTTTCTCCGTCTCTATATCTCGTTCTACTTCAATCAACTGCCCTCTAAACTTCGCATTCTCGAGCTGGGCTGTTTTTAGGAGTCCGGATAGACCGGAGAAGAGTTGCTGTTCTCCGTGACTGAAAATAACAATCTGTACCAATACCAGGCCTTTATCTTTATCTTTATCTTT
>OMOF01000457.1 GCA_900290375.1 Candidatus Desulfosporosinus infrequens | reverse complement strand
GAATTGAGCTCATCATTACTCTAGCGGGAGGGCTCATTTTTTTCCGGCTAGTCAATCGTTTATCACGCTATTGGTGGCTGGTCTGTGCTGTTTTCTTTAGTATCTGGCTTGTAGTAGAGTACCTTTATTGGCCCATTGTTGTATCCCCACTTTTTAACCATTTTGAACCCTTGCCTAATTCCGCTGTCATAACTATGGTTGACGATCTTGCTCATCGTGCGGGACTAAACGTTGGTGCTGTTCTCGTGATGGACGCCNNGCAAACGCCTATTTTACCGGGGTGGGGACTACTAAAAGAATTGTCATTTACGACACCCTCTTACGTAATTATTCCTTACCAGAGGTCAAAGCCGTGATCGCTCACGAGATGGGACATTGGCGACATAACGACGTCATTCATGGGCTTTTCTACGGTATGATAGGAGGTTTCATTGTCTTCGGTCTATTAACTTTCCTCTTAAAACCCTGGTTACCTAAAAACAGCAAAAAGCCGCCCCAACTATGGGCAGCCTTACAACTGGCACTTATTCTGCTTCTCTTTGTAAGCAACCCTCTCCAGAACGCAATCTCCAGAGAAATGGAGCTAAATGCGGATCATTTTTCACTGGAACTCACAGGAGACCTCCCTGGCGAAATCCAGTTACAGAAAGACCTAGCCAGCACCAGTTTATCTGATTTGTCTCCTCCCAGCTTCATTGTATGGTTCAGCTATAGCCATCCACCGGCTCTGGCCAGAATAGACGCCTTAGAAAAAGAATACCCTTAAATCACTCACTGAACATTATCCTGACAAAGATTATTCTTGAACACTCTACCCATTGCCGTTCAACCGAACAGCTAGTCTGTCTGTACCCCCCTGTACCACCTGGTTGCCGTAGTTGCCGATTGCCGATAGTTCTGCAGACTTTCAAATACACGTGTTTGTGCCCCTACCCTGTATATATATATATCGGCAACCACGGAAACATACCCCCTCAGCCCTTGCTGGGCCTGCCTTTCAGCGGTTGTCGATAACGGCAACCATCGGCAACTTTCCGGAACTGTCGGCAACTTTTAAATGTATTTCAGGACTACGGGACATTTTCGTCGGCAACCAATTCGTTCTGGTTAATTTATAGGGTTTGAGCCCGCCTTAGATTTTGACCAACCCGCCTTAATTTTCATTAGACCGGCATAGAGGCGTTATAAATGTGGCAAATGGTCAGGCTACCAAGATCGTCATTCCAGCAGAAATGCAAGGGATCGCCTTAATTTCAGCGGTGCTTAAAGAAATAATGTCAGCATAGAGACAAAAGGCGGATACCTACTTTTAGTGGGTTCCGCCCTTTGTCTTTAGCGCAGGATCATCCAAAAAACAGATTCGTAAGAAGCCTAGCTTCATAGCAAGTCGAAAAAAAAATCCCTGTCATGATGAGGGATATCTCGAACCTTCAGACCTTTTAGTATGCTTGTAACGGTATATGATTCAAGGTTCCTTCTGTGTATCCGATATGCCAAGCTTTTTTCTTCGAACAGGCAGAANNAGGTGCATCTCCAGGTTCCCGAATAAAACTGCTCCTGTAAATGTAACCATTGTCCCATTGATCTCCGGCACTAGGTCCAAGTAATGGTCCCGGAAGTGGCATACTAAGCTCTTTTGGTTGTGACATCGGTGCGGTTGCATAGAGCAATTGACAATCTTTCATCGCTCCTTGTTTCGGCCACCCTGCAATTAAAAATTCAATCGTTTGATCTATGTTATTGGGTTTGGCTGCTATATGCCAAGGAATATACCCACCATTCCACGTATCCCACGGAGCGCTGCAAGGTTGTCCTGAACTCCAGGTCAGACCATCAGTCGATGTATATAAATGCACTGTCAAATTACCATCGGTAGTCCACATATACCACTCTTTTGCACTTTTCCGCCAAACGGTCGGAGAAAGAACTAGACCGGTTTTCTTGTAGTCCCAAGCCTTCTCAAAGCAGAGTATTTTAGCGCTTTGCTTTGAATTCGAACTTATTTTTATAGCCCATATTTTTTCGAAAACACCGTCGCTATATTCGCGCCAGTATAGAATTAGAGTGTTTTGATCCGGGTCATAAACCAAATCCGGATCTGAATTGTAGTTACGGTTTATCAAACCAAACGGTTTAGGAACTAGCGGACTTTTAATGCCGGGTGGATAATTCCACTTTGATCCATCCTGGCTCACTAAAAGGCTCGGATTTTCAAAGGCACTCTTGAAATTCGGATAAGGGGTTAATGCCATCCAATATCGGAATCCGCCCCAATTTTCAAGCCCGTATTCTGTTTTAAAATCGGTGACGCTCGGATGAACTGCTTGCCCCGAAAGATCATAGGTTGGGGTTTCTATGTGAATTAATGCATTAGCAAAGGACTTATTAATGCTAAGATGAAGCGGTTGGGGAGGTTTGACTTCGTCTGCGATGACTAACGCTGGTTGATGACTTACTATCTTTTCGCTGTTTGTTAATGTAGGAAAACCAAAAAAGAAAAGTCCTGCCACAGTTCCGATAAATGTTTTCAGGAAAGTTTTTCTTGTTATTGAATTGGTTGGTCCAGGGTCCGAATCGGACATTTCAAACGCCCTTGAATTGCCTTCAGATGAAGCAAGCATTTTTTGCCTCCCAACAATTACTACCGCTGTGATGCATACCTTCCATCTCAGTCTATCTTTAATGATCCCATTTCAATTACGGGACGGTTTCTGCATCTATTCTGGTAATTTGTATAAAATCTTAGAAGCGAATACCCCGCACCCCGAGTATTCGCTTAATGCGATGTAATAACTATTGTAGTTTTCGGTTCTCGTTCATTGGCCCTACCGTGTAAATGCTCCAGGCCAACGCCGACGAGAATAGATTCAATGATACCTTTTTCTTGTGCAGTCATACTTCCGTTCCTCAACCGACTTTTCTTCTTGCGTTATCAATAAGTATAACATATCCGCAAGAAGTAAATAACTGGTAATTGTTATGAAAAGGCAAAAGTATTGTAATATTATGTAAACTATTGTTATCTCTGATATTTACCACCCATCATCTCAGCTACAGCATAATCTCATAGAGTACCCCTTGGCACAATCCATCGAATGTTTAAGGCGGTTAAGGCGGGTTTTTGATAAACCCTATATATAATCGCTATTATAGAGTATAAAGCACTATATACCCTTTAATTCTAATTATTTAGCCTTAGACCCGCCTTAAATTTGCTCTACCCGCCTTAACGACCCGCCTTAGATTTTGGGCAACCCGCCTTAATTTTCATTAAACCGGCTTAAACGGGAATGTAGTTAACCCGTACCAGTGTCTTTGTCTTCTATGACTTCAAACGTACTAATCCACCGTATAATCGACAGACGAAATATGTGTCGGCAAAATCAATACCAGCAAGAATATAGTATTGCCTCCCGTCCTTTCAAAGAAGCAAATACAGGTATTTAGTTCTTTATGACGAATTATAAGAAGTAATGATGATAGGGGGAAGAAGCTTGAACAAAACCGATCTGATCAACGCGGTTGCCATGAAGGCTGATATGACTAAACAAGATGCTGAAAAAGCGGTTACGCAAGTTTTTAAAGTTATTGAGGAATCGATGTGCAAGGGAAGAGATTCAGCTTGTAGGTTTTGGTGGTGCTTGGGATGCTTGTTTCATGCGTCAAACCTTCTGCATACGCTATAAAAAGGTAATCTAATTCTTCAATCTATTCATACTTTGCTGTCATATAGCGTGATCAAATTTAATGCCAAAAGCTTGGGTAAAAGAACGGAGGATCTCCATGGTCTGGGTAGCAATTTTTGCCGGTTCTATCATAATCGAATTTTTTTCCCTTACCTTTTTCACTCTTTGGTTTGGGTTTGGAGCCATTGTTGCTTACGTTCTCTCTCTTTTGGGAGTGACTTTATGGATTCAAATTCCTATCTTTTTGGCCGTTTCTCTGGGTTCCCTTAAGATGTTTCGGCAATACGCCGTTAAATCCTATAAGTATAAAACCAATATCAATGCGCTTATTGGAATGGAAGCTGTCGTATGCGGTAAAAATGCCAATGGAATTCTTGTAAAGGTTAATGGTATTAAGTGGGCAGCACTTTATAAAAGCGAAGAGGGTGTTGACCTTGGAGAACGAG
>OMOF01000037.1 GCA_900290375.1 Candidatus Desulfosporosinus infrequens | reverse complement strand
AAGATTACAGATAAAGCAATCAGGATCAAAATCGCGACAGCGATAATTCCGACACCGACCCCGCGACCAACAATTGGTGAGACAGGGAAAACTGGGGGACAGCAACATCCTCTACCAAATCCGTACATTGAAATTTCCTCCTTTCAAATTAAAATACGATTCCCATCGCGATAAGCAGAAGAATAATTACTACAACTACAGCGATTCCAGCCCCAGACCGTCCTGGTCCGCAAGCAACACCATCAACTCCGCCAAATGCCATTTGCAATTCCTCCTTTGTTTAGAGATAGTACATAATATGCACAAGCTCAGATATGTGGTACAATCTGGGAAAAATACTGAGATTTTTATGTAGATTTTACCAACCTTCTTGACCTAGCATTGTGTTCATATTCAGGGCATATCATTCCTAACAACCTCCTTAACTCAGCTCTCATCGGAAACGATGGGGGCTTTTTTTGCGTTCTAAGGAGGCGTAATTGGAATAGAGCAAGCTAATTACACATATTAGTAGGGTAAGAACTCCGCCAGGGAGGCATGATATGAAGAAAAGAGGATTATGGTTACTCATCGGAATCAGCATCGTGTTAACGGGGGGACTCCTAGGACGCTATCTATGGCAACCAGACCCTACTAATTTGGTGACACACGGCTTAGCACAATTGAATGCGGCGACCTCTTTTCGCTATAGTTTGACCCAGCATCAATGGGTCGAGGGAAAAGATCGGGTACTTACTCAGATCCAAGGAGAAAAAGCTGGTGGGAACACTCGGATCTTGGGGCAGATGACAGGAAGCGAAGTGGAGATGATCAAAATCGGGGATTCTACCTACAGCAAAGATCCTTTTAACAAGAAGTGGATCAGGTTTGCTAATGCCCCGGCTGCTCAGGAGGTCTTTCTGGCGGAGCTCGACCCCTTATCTTCGCTTCAAATGAAAGAGCCTGGAGAGGTGATGCTTAGCGGTCAAGGAAACGTCAATGGAGAAAAAGTATGGATTTGTTATTTAAAACCCAGTGTGCAGAATCAAACGATGGAGGAATTTTGGACAGATTTTCAGTACACGCTTTATATTCGTAAGTCTGATAAGATGCTTGTAAAGGCGATGATCGAAGCAAAAAATAAAGCAAAGTCCGACCCCATGACAATGACACTTGAGTTTAAGGATATTGGAAAGAAGATAACTATACTAGCGCCGGATATCTGAAGATAATGTTTATGAGTTCACAAAAGGCAGGCCTATACCCTTTGGGTAATGGCCTGCCTCGCTACTTTTTCAAAACGATTGCACAATGGACAAGCCTCTGATATAGTTTTGACATGACTTTATCCGAGGACTAACCGCCGATTCGAGGTTCAAATATCGAATATCGAATATATCCATGGAGAGGTTAACAGAAATTTTATGAAGTTGGAAACCTTATAAAAGTAGATTTAGTATTTGTAGTATATGGTGGAGGTGCCTTTTTTAAATGGAAGAAGATATTGCCAAGGTTTTAATCTCACGGGAAGAATTAAGCAGGCGGGTAGCAGAACTGGGAGCAGAAATTACCCATGATTACGAAGGAAAGAGCGTCTTGGCTCTTGGGATTCTAAAAGGTTCTGTTCTTTTTATGGCGGACCTCATTCGTGAAATTAAATTGCCGTTGGCCTATGATTTTATGGCGTTATCGAGCTATGGCGCGTCAACCCAGTCCTCCGGCGTGGTGCGGATTCTCAAAGATCTGGATCGAAGTGTTGAAGATGTCCATATTCTGATTATTGAGGATATCGTCGATACGGGATTGACGTTAAAATATTTAAAAGAGAATTTAACAGCACGGAATCCTCTCAGCGTAAAAGTGGTTACGTTACTCGACAAAGCCACCCGTCGGCAAGTAGATGTCTTTCCGGATTACAATGGCTTCACGATTCCGGACGAATTTGTGGTGGGTTACGGTTTGGACTTCAATGAAGGGTATCGCAATTTGCCCTACGTCGGGGTTTTAAAACAGGAAACCTATGAAGTTAACTAGGCTAAAACGCATAGATAGTATTTGGATATTTTGATAAGAAATGGTGATGATAAACAGTGCCAAAAGAAGTTATCTTGGTTTTAGATTTTGGAGGACAATATAATCAACTTATTGCTCGTCGTGTGCGTGAGGCCCATGTCTATTCAGAAATGGTTTCTCATAAGACGTCAATCGAAGAGATCCGGGCTCGTCAGCCCAAGGGTATTATTTTCTCGGGGGGGCCGGCAAGCGTCAATCAGCTCAATGCCCCTGAAGTGGACCCTGAAATTTATAACTTAGGAATCCCCATCCTGGGGATTTGTTATGGCATGCAGCTGATGACAGTACAATTAGGGGGAAGTGTAGTACATCCCGAAGCCAGCGAGTATGGGAACGCAATGCTGACGGTTGACATCACGACGGATTTATGGAAGAACTTGGGCGGAGAACGCCCTTGCTGGATGAGCCACGGTGATTCTGTTCATAAATTACCTGAAGGTTTTGTGGTTGCTGCCCATACTTGGAATACTCCGATTGCAGCCATGATGGATGAAACGCGACATTTCTATGGCGTTCAGTTTCATCCTGAAGTGAAACATACTCCGGATGGACAAGCGATGTTAGAAAAATTTCTTTTCGATATTTGTGGTTGTGTTGGGGACTGGACAATGGAGTCCTTTATCGAGTTACAAGTCGCTGCGATCCGGGCCAAGGTTGGAAATGGTCGTGTCCTTTGTGCGTTGAGCGGTGGCGTGGATTCTTCGGTGGCCGCTGCTCTCGTGCACCGGGCCGTGGGGGATCAACTGACTTGCGTTTTTGTTGATCATGGTTTCATGCGCAAAAATGAGGCAGAGCAAGTTAAAAAAATTTTTATCGAGCAGTTCGAACTCAATTTGGTGTTTGTGGATGTCCAAGAACGATTTTTGCAAAAGTTGGCTGGTGTTTCAGATCCCGAAACGAAACGTAAGGCGATCGGCAATGAGTTTATTCGCGTCTTTGAAGTGGAGGCTTTAAAACTTGGTCAGGTCGATTTCCTGGTTCAAGGGACGCTTTATCCGGATATCGTGGAGAGCGGAACGGATACCGCGGAAACAATTAAGAGCCATCATAATGTTGGCGGTTTGCCCGAGGACATGCAATTCGAATTGATCGAGCCGTTAAGGATGCTCTTTAAAGATGAAGCNNTGGGGTTAAGTGAGGAGATTGTTTGGCGACAACCGTTCCCAGGGCCAGGACTAGCAATCCGTATTCTCGGTGAAGTGACCCGTGAGAAACTTGATATGTTACGGGAAGCGGACGCCATCATTTTAGAAGAAATTCGTCGTGCAGGAATGTATCGTGATTTGTGGCAAAGCTTTGCTGTTTTGCCCTCAATCAAAAGTGTAGGCGTCATGGGGGATAGCCGTACCTATGAGCATCCCATCATCCTGAGGGCGGTCACCAGTGAAGATGCNNTGGGCAAGACTTCCTTACGACCTCTTGGCAAGCATCTCTTCGCGGATTGTGAACGAAGTACAAGGGGTTAACCGCGTTGTATATGATATTACCTCCAAACCCCCTGGG
>OMOF01000263.1 GCA_900290375.1 Candidatus Desulfosporosinus infrequens | reverse complement strand
GAGAAGGACATTGATTTACTTCTTTCCATCCAACAGAAGCCCACGGGCATTTCCTACGTTTACTTAGAACCATTCATGGAAATTGAAAAATACTATCCGGTTATAAAGAAATTCAGTAAGGCAGGGATTCATCAACATCTCTATACAAATGGCACTTTAGCCACGGAAGAGGCGTTGAAAGCCTTAGGTGAAGCCGGTCTTGACGAGTTGCGTTTCAACCTGGGTGCCTCAAATTGTTCGGACAAAGTGATAAGAAATATGATGATAGCGAAAAAATACATTAAAAATGTAGGTATCGAAACGCCAATGACTCCTGAGTTCTTCGAAACTTTTTTCAAGAAGAAGCAAGCGATCTTAGAGACAAAACTTGATTTTATCAACTGTGCAGAATTGCACTTAAATGCCAATAACATAGACAATTATGACGGGGAAAACATGTATATTTCCAGACATGGCTATATATCTCCGATTTGGAGTAGGGAATTAACTCTGAAATTCATGAAAATAGCCGTTGAGGAAAGCTGGGATTTAGTAGTTCATGATTGCTCAAACTATACGAAATTTGCCAGAGGTTTGAATTTTAGTGGCAATGAGGGTATGTGGGTCGGATCCAGTAATTATACCTGTGAGTTTGACAGGATACCCTACGAAGTATTTTTACCCATACTGCGTGATGACAATTTCAAATTTTTAAGTGAAGAGGAATTGCCTGCCGGCTATAAACCAGGAGAGCTGGTTTTTTAGTGAGGTAAGATACCAAATGTTGCAAATAGCAAGCAAAAAACGTGCATTTTTCTGAGATGCACGTTTTTTGCTTCTTTCATTATTCAGCTTCATAGAGTTCTAACACGATAGCTTCCTGAGTTCTAGGTAGGGAAGACGGGGAAATGTCCAGAGCTTTTGCCATTTTGACATGAGCAAAGTATGCGAGGAAACCGGCGTTCCCTTCGATCGGCAGAGAACTCGTTTCGTCCGGTTTATAGTGCATGGGTAAAACGATCTTGGGGTTGAGTTGCTGTACCACTTGATAGGCTTGCTCCGCATCGATGGTGTAGAATCCCCCAACCGGGATACAGGCGATGTCAACTTGTCCAACGTCCGCGAGTTGTTCCGGGGTAAGAAGATGTCCAAGGTCACCCAAGTGGACAATATGCACGCCATCCATCGTGAAAGAAAAGAGGGTATTCTTGCCCCGCTTAGCGCCTTGTTGGGTATCGTGAAATGTAGCCGTGCCTTTAATCGACAGACCGGAAAAACTGTACGAGCCTTCTCCGTCAACGATTTGAGGCTTTCCCGGAAGTACTTGAACAGAATCGTGATCATGGTGGTGATGGCTCACAGTGACAATGTCAGTCTCGATACGGGGAACCGGATATCCAACTTTTTCGTCAAATGGATCGGTCAGAACCCTCAGCCCCTCTTGGTTGGTAAACAGAAAGCAGGAATGGCCAAGCCAACGAATGTTCAATCTTCTCACCTCTTCTTTGCATTGATAATAATTGCTGCGAACAGCATTATGAATTAATTTTATCGGGCTGTGGTCAACCTGTCAACATTGCCACGGGTGGGGCAACTAATTGGGTATTTTGAAAATATGCTTTTTTCGTAATCGAACATTTGTATATGGGTTTTCGGCAAGATATGCTTCAAAAAGATGGTACGGTAACTTCAATTATTAACGGCTATAAATTTATCGAAAACCAGCAGAACTTGTGTCATAACTCCAATTTCTCGCCATCTAGGTGGACAATTTCATTGATCGAGTCTCTAATGAAACTCATTTGATAATTAACGATGGAAATCCCAAGAACAGCCCTAAGAAGTAATTGACTTAACAGGATGGAGGCGCTCAGTGACTACCCTTGATGAAATAAGAATTCTTGGCCTAGGTAACTTTGTCAGACAAGATGAAGGAGTTGGAATACACTTATTACAACAGTTAGCTAAAATACTGCCTCCCGAAATCGATGTGCTTGATGGCGGGACGGGTGGGCTATTTCTCATAGAGTTTGTTGAAAATGCTCGACGGCTTATTGTTTTGGATGCTGTCGAGGCGGGAGTCAAACCTGGCGAAATAGTTATTTGGCGCGAGAACGAAGTTCCTAGATACATGTCTAATAAACTATCTGTCCATCAAATGAATTTTGCGGAAGTTTTGTACTGGTCAAACTTTCAAGAACGATTTTCGGACGAAATAGTGGTGGTTGGAATACAACCCGAGTGTTTGGAGTGGGGAACGGAGCTTACTAAAACAGTTCAGAAAAGCTTATCGAAAGCTGTCGATGAAGTGCTAGCGATTCTTAAGAGTTGGGGAGTTCTTCAGTGAAAAAATGCAAGGGAGAAAAAATAATGTTGCTAATGTAATATAACACAACGTATAATATTGATGTCGTTTAGTTTTGTTGGTTATAGTTAGCATAGATACGATGGAATATCTTGGGTAATCTAATAAAACAAGATATAAGCAAACAGAATGATATTTTTAAATGCGAACAATCAGATCATCTGTATTACGAAGTTTAGAAAATTAAATAAATAACTTCCGAGCCAGAATGACCTAAAGTGCAAACCCATGGTCGCTGGACAGGGCTCTAAGCCCTCAGGGTGTTTCTGGAAACGGGAATGCCTTCACGTTTTGAAAAGGAGTAGCACGTTTTAGACTGGGACGCCAGTTTATTTAGGGCACCCTTTTTTTGGGGGCCCTATTTTATTATTTTGGCATCACTTTATCTTGGTGGAGCCTTTATTTCAATATTCGATAGTCAGACTATTGAATATTTTCAAGAGGGTGTTATTGATGATAGTTATTTTCTTTTTCCTTCTAATTCTATCTTTTGGTTTCTTTAGCACTGAAGTTTATCGCCGGTATAGTTTCACCCAATTAGGCAAGCCGGAAAATCGTAGCGATCGCCCGCGTGAACGATGGAACTATTTTTGTACGCAGGTGTTTTTACACAAAAAGATCAGAGATTATCCCTTTTTTGGGATCTTTCACACCTTTATTATGTGGGGCTTTGTGGTTTTGTTATTAAGCAGTCTTGATATGGCTGTGGAAGTCCTTTTTCATGTTCATATCCCGTTAACAGGAGATAACCTCTATTTGTTTATCAGAGATACCTTTATTGTTTTAGTTTTTATCGGGGTTATAGGCTGTATCTTGCGTCGGTTAATTAAGAAACCGAAGTGGCTCAATAATTCTATAATGACCTTTGCAATTTTGGTTTGGATCTTGGTCATCGTCGTCAGCGAATTATTATTCTACGCTACTCAAGCCACACTTGGGGGAAGTGGTAGTTTATCATGGGGTGCTTGGTTAGTCGCTGCCACATCAAGGTTCTTAATAAACCGGAATATGAATCCCGGCTATACTACGATTGAAGTTTTATGGTGGATTCATTTCGTAGCGATCTTTACCTTCTTGTTTATTATCCCGCGTTCCAAGCATCTCCATCTAGTGTTTGCCGCTTTTAATACCTACTGGCATTCACTGGAGCCGAAAGGGGCTCTTCTACCGATAAAATTGGATGAGGATAACCAACAAACTTACGGAGTGAGTAAATTAGAGGATTTTACTTGGAAACAGTTGTTTGACACGTTTAGTTGTGTCAAATGCGGACGATGTAATGGAAGTTGTCCTTCTTTCCAGAGTGGTGAGTTACTGAAACCTAAAAAACTTAACGGACGGCTGCGCAAACAAATTGAGCAACAAGTCTCTTTACTTAAAAAATATAAAGCCCGTCAACCTGTTAAGAAAGAGCGGACTGGTATATCGAAAAATAAGCTGGATCCCAGTACCAATAAGTTAGGAAATGACGCAGAAAGAAAAATCCTGAAGAAGAAAATCGTCGGCGGTATCTTTGAAGAAGATTTCATCTGGAATTGTACAACCTGCGGCGGATGTGTAAATGCATGCCCGGTTTCCGTTGAACATATATCTAAGATTATCGATTTGCGTAGATACATCGTGTCCAGTGGGGAAAAGATTTCTCCAGAAGTAAAGCGAGTTTTTGAAGGAATAGAGAACTACGGAAATCCCTTGGGAATAAGGCCCGAGCTGAAAAAAAGACTAGCTTGGGCGAGCGACCTAGGGATTCCAACTTTGGCGGAAAAGCCTAATGCAGAGTATTTATATTTTGTAGGGTGTATGCCTTCCTATGACAAGACAGCCCAGAAAGTTGCTATTGCATTTGCTAAAATCTTAACAAGAGTCGGTACTAATTTTGCCATTCTAGGCGATGACGAGGGCTGTTGCGGCGAAACGGCGCGAAGATTAGGAAATGAACGCCTTTTCCAAAAAACAGTCAAAAGGAATATCTCAAGTTGGCAAAATTATGGAATCAAGAAAATTCTGACGACCTGTCCTCACTGCTTCAACACGTTGCAAAATGAGTATTTTCAGTTTGGCGGGAATTACAATGTCATTCCTCATTCAGTCTTCTTAGTAGGTCTTTTGCATAGCGGGAAGTTAAAGCCGTTAGAGCAAAATAAACGAGTTACTTATCACGATCCATGCTATTTAGGGCGCTACAATGGTTTTTATAATGAACCGCGGCAAATTCTCAAGGCCATTCCCGGTGTGAGTTTAGTTGAGATGCCCCGCACAAGGGAAAACTCATTTTGTTGTGGGGCGGGAGGTGGCAGGTTCTGGATGAAGACAAAATCCGAAAATCCAATTAGTAATAATCGGGCCAAAGAGGCCCTTGCCACTGGAGCGGAAGTAATCTGTACTGCTTGTCCGTATTGTCAAAATGTTTTGCAGGAAGAAATTCAGCAAACAGATCAGAATCAGGCAAGATGCACTATGGATATTGTTGAGATTTTGGAAGCAAACCTTTAAGCAATTTGGACATTAAGGTGACTGGCAATGGGACCGACAGTAGCTTCAAGCGATTCCGGTAGTGGCCATAACAGTGACTATGGAGATCCTGCACCGGGTTGCTTTAAAAAGGTGATGATGTGTTTTGAGTTTCAAGGGGATTCAACTGCTGGATGTAACCAAAGAATATCCAGGCAACCAAGATATTAAAACCTGTGCCTTAAAGAAGGTAAATTTAACCATAAAACCCGGTGAATTTGTGGGTATAGTCGGTAAAAATGCTTCCGGTAAAACCACGTTGGCTCGCCTCTTAAATGGCTTGCTTTTGCCTTCGCAGGGAAGGGTCATGATTAATGGTATGGATACCCGTGACCGTCGTATGAGAATGGAAATACGACGACGAGTGGCGATGGTCTTTCAAAACCCGGAAAACCAAATCGTTAGTCCCGTGGTAGAGGAGGAAATAGCGTTCGGTCCAGAAAATTTGAATCTCCCTCATCACGAGATCAGTCGACGGGTCGAAGAGGGCCTGAAACTCATGGGACTTAGGGAGTTCCGCCACTATGCGCCTCACCTCTTATCGGGTGGACAAAAACAACGAGTGGCTATTGCATCTGCTTTGGCTATGCAACCGGACTACCTTGTTTTGGATGAACCGACCTCTATGCTCGATCAGTCCTGCAGAAGGGAGCTGATCGAACACCTTCACATTCTAAACAAGCAGCAAGGGATTACCATTGTGTTAATATCCCACTGTATGGAGGATCTTGCTGGGGCAGATCGTCTGGTTGTGCTCCAACAAGGAAGTTTGTTTGCCGATGCGCCCCCCTGGGAAATATTCCGGCAGGACGATAAAATCGTTGGTCTTAAACCTCCTGACATCGTGCGGATGGTAGAACTTCTGCAAAAAATGGGTTTCAATTTGGATAATAAAATTACAACTCGTGCAGAAATGGTGGATCAATTATGTCGATTATCGAAATCTGTGATCTAACATANNGAAAAAGGCCCTGGACAATATCTCCTTTACGATAGAAAAGGGTGAATTTCTGGGTATTGTCGGAACTAACGGTTCAGGGAAATCGACCTTGATTCAGCACTTTAACGGGCTACTTTGGCCAGAATCAGGAAACATATTTGTCTTGGGACGAAATACGCGGGATAAAAATTACCGGGATCAACTGTGGAAAAAGGTAGGACTGGTATTTCAATTTCCGGAACAACAATTATTTGAGGCCACCGTATTTGATGAGTTGGCTTATGGGTTAAGAAACATGGGATTAAATAAGCAAGAAATTGATACGCGGGTAAATGAGGCGCTGGAAAATGTCGGATTAGATCCAGAGCAACTACGAACAAGCTCCCCATTTTGCCTGAGTGGGGGCATGATGCGTCGTGTGGCTGTAGCCAGCATCCTGGCGATGAAACAGGAAATTTTAGTTTTAGATGAACCGACCGCAGGTTTAGATCCCGAGGGAAGCGCCCATATTTTACAAACCATCAAAAAGTATCAGCAGGAAAATAAGGTCACGGTAGTATTGGTTTCTCACTGTATCAATGAATTAATCCTTCTTGCTGACCGTCTTGTTGTGTTGGATAACGGGAAGGTAGGTGCTTGGGGATCAACACGGGATGTTTTGGCTCAGGATGATTTGCAGCATTACGATCGGCTTTTCCCCGATTATATAAGAATACTCTTTGATCTGAAAAAGCACGGTTGGAAGATAAACACAGGGATGCTCACTGTGGAAGAGGCCGCTAATGAGCTGGGCAGGGTGTTGAAGGGCGGTGGATGATGAGAAAGCTAAAACTGGGGGGGTATATACCCGGCACTTCCTTAATTCATCAACTAGATCCACGCACAAAGCTGCTGGGAGGCTTGGCTGTCATTATTGCCATTTTGGTGAATGATAGCTGGCCTGTGCTCCTTCTGAATACGCTGTTAATTTTTGCGGTTATATATCTCGCTAAAATCAACATGAAATCTGTTTTACAAGGCGTGAAATGGTTATTGATTCTTTCTATCCTCACCTTAGTATTTCAATGTCTATTCACCAAGGGGGATCCTTTGTTCAACCTTGGTCCAGTGGTGGTAAGTAAGCAAGGCATATATCGAGGAGGAACGTTTTTTTTACGCCTGCTAATCTTGTACTTAAGCTCCTCTGCTCTGACCATGACAACTTCTCCCATGAAGATGGCAGGGGGATTAGAAGCTCTGTTTGCTCCCTTAAGATATCTAGGGGTTCCAGTAAACCAATTTGCAATGCTCTTAAGTATTTCGTTAAGATTTGTTCCAACTCTGATCGAAGAAGCAGAGACTATAACTAGGGCACAAAAATCTCGTGGAGCTCCGTTTACTTCTCCCAAAAAGATAGTGCGCTTAAAAACAAGTTTGTCCGTACTAATTCCCCTAATAGTAGGCTCGCTGCAAAGGGCCACCGATTTGGCAACAGCGATGGAAAGCAGATGTTACACTGGTGGGCCTAACTACAGCCGTGTGAAAAATCTACACTTCGGTCGCAAGGATCAGTTGGCCTTAGGCATTATAGTTGTGATTTGTATCTTACCGCTGGTATATTTTCCTGGCAGGATCTAAATGGTGATGTGATTTGAACCGTTGACAGGGTACGAAAGTAAAACACTAAATCTCCAGGGAAAGGAAAGGGCGTAATATGATAAATCGGAAAATACGGTCGCGTTCAGGTCTGTTCGGCATACTGATAATTACTTTCCTGCTTAGCGTATTTCCGTTAGTTTCCTATGCATATGCTGCAGGTGGGGATGGGACAGGAGGAGCCAATGGGGTAATGAAACCCTTAGGTCTTGTGTCAGTCACACTTGACGATGGAACGAATGTCAACAAGGCTCAAAACATACCGCTGAAACCGAAATTTACCTTACATTTCGATAAAAATGTTGTTTATTTGATTTACTGGGAACAAAACACTCGCTGTTTTCACCTTTATGATAATAACGGTCAAGAACTTGCGATCAATCTAACGAAAATTGATGATACAGTAGATTTTTCCAAAAGGCAATATATCTGGGTGGAACCGGTAGAAGCACTTTCACCAGGTGCTAACTATAAGCTGTATGTTGCACCGAATTTGTTGGCCAAGAATGGTGGATCGACTCTGGGAATGACGACCAATAATCAGGGAGTAACTATCAACTTTAAAACGACAGGTATGGAAACGGTTGCACCTTCGGTCGCCGCTTCAGCACAGGTTGCTGCACCGGATACAGTAGCGGCTACTCTTGCTCCTGCTCCGGCAGCTACACCACAGACAGTCACACCATCTACACCATCTACACAAGTAGTTGCTTCGGATCCAGCTACTACACCGGCTGCAGCAGTTGCGGCTTCTGCAGCGGTCGTTACTGCGGCACAAAATGCAACATCAACGGCTGCTCCTGCCAGTGACAATAATTCGACATCAGTTGACGTCAATACCACTAATAATGATGTAACGAAGAAAGACTCCGTGAGCAGTGATAGCCCAGTAACACCCAAATCCAACGCTGAATCCGACCTAAATCAGAACAATTCAGGAGCACAAACGGGGTTAACTGATCAAAAAAAGGCAGATGCCGCCCAATTTGCTGCAAATGAACAAGCAAGGCGGGTACAAAATTACGTAGCAGTTATTGCCGTAATCATACTGCTGGTTTGGATCGGAGTAGAAATAATGAGGAGAAGAAGAAAAAGAGGATAGCGAGGGGAAATAATGTCACTGAACAAACGGATAGGCATTGGGATTCTGATAATTGCCCTTTCGATCGGAGGAGCATTTTTCGTCGAACGAATGGCGATCGTTCAAGGACAACAAGCGGGCAAAATGATACCAGTCGTTCAAAATAATAAAACGATAGCTTATTTGGATGCTGGTGTGATCAAACAATTGGGTGAACAGGAAAGAGGACAGACGCAGGGCAAAAGTAATCCTAATGGGGATAACGAAGTATCACTAAGCTATGTGCTTGGTTCAGCAGGGATTAATAAGTTTCAGTATGTCGATGTGAACGGAGTAGGCGATGATGAAGATTACAAGTTAGGGCCAAAGGAAATTGCTGACCTTGCATTATCTGCAAATGATAACAACACAGTGGCTATGGTCAAGAAAGTGAACGGAAATCACGTCATGATTGCAGTAGTCGGCAAATTGTCCATCAATTAATAGGAACAGAGGGGAGAAAACTATGGAATCGACGGAGAAGGATGAGCTAGCCGCAGTCCTGGAAGCTCCAGTGGACAATTTTATCTTCAATATAGGTCTTGCCGATGTCCTCAGACTGAGCATGTTTGGAACTTTGATAAGTGTAAGTCGATTTTTCCTCATGCTTCCGATGGGTATACCGGGTTGGACCAGTGTATTTTGG
Organism: Candidatus Desulfosporosinus infrequens; assembly: GCA_900290375.1. Taxonomy (GTDB): domain Bacteria; phylum Bacillota; class Desulfitobacteriia; order Desulfitobacteriales; family Desulfitobacteriaceae; genus Desulfosporosinus; species Desulfosporosinus infrequens. The sequence goes on along the minus strand of OMOF01000263.1, from coordinate 1,942 downwards.
ATGGGATTACTGGTGCTGGGAAAGGGTTTGATCCCCAAATTCGGCTCTGGAACCATCATGGGCATTGTTTCGGGGCTTCTGGCCATAGTTTTTGGATTAGGTAAAGAAGGTCCTTTGCTAGCTTTGAAGTGCATTGTACCTGGGATGTTGTTGGATGTTCTGGCGATTTTTTTCCTATATAAGCTGGGATCATTATGGGTGGGTGCCATTATCGGGGCCTTAATCAGTTTTTCGAAACTGCTGGCCAGTATGGCTCTGGGAGTCATGCTTAATACGCCAATGGTTTTCTTGGCTATGGGATTTGGTTATGCGACATTATTGCATGTCATTTTTGGGGCAATAGGGGGTGGCATAGCTACAGTGTTGATTAAACGGTTAAAGCCGCGCTTAGTCTCTTTTTGGTAAACTTCAACTAATTCATACGGAAACGGGTGAAATAAGATGAAAATTTATGTAGCGATTGATGATACCGACAATATCAACGAAGGAGCGACCGGAGATTCAGCTAATCAGATTATAAAATTGATTGAAAAAAATCACTGGGGAAGCTGTCAGGGGCTTACCCGTCATCAGCTGCTTTTGCATCCGGACATACCTTATACTTCCCACAACAGTTCCATGTGTTTTATTGCTGATATTGAAGCTGGATATCTAGAGCTTTTGATTGAGGAAGCAAGCGGTTTTCTGGAGAGGGAGAGTGCGCCTGGTTCTGATCCTGGCCTTTGTGTAGCGGTAGAGGAACAAGTAAAGAATTTAGCGAGCTTGATTCATTTTGGCTATGAGACTAAAAATAGGGTCATTACCAAAGAAGAAGCTTATGAATTGGCCGGAAAATTAGGCGTCCACTTATCTGAACATGGAGGTACAGGGCTGGGCGTGATTGGAGCACTGGCTGGAGTGGGCTTAAGAATGACCAATAATGATGGGCGGTTTCAGGGAAAGCTGAAACTTAAAATGCCAGGAGCAATTATCAGCGTTGCTGAAATCATCAGCAGTAGCCCGACGGAAAGTGTGCAGAGTTTGACTGGGCATGTTCTTGGCGAGAATGAGGAGGTGAGGCTAGGAGAAAAATTGAAAACCGTGCTGCTTAACGGAAAACGCACTTTTTTGGTCTATCGTCAAGAAGGACGATCTGAGTGGGAGACCTGTACAAATGCACAATTAAAGGATTACTGAGGTGAACATCATGGACTACTGGATTAAAAATGAAAGAGGCCAGTCCCAGTTCAAAGGCGGACGACAAGACTGGGTGGAGGCAGCTGATATAGCTGGCAGTTGCCCTGAATTTTTACTCGACCATGAGGATGAACTGGTAGCCGAAGAGGAAACTTCCTGCTACAATTGTCGGTTCAGGCGCTGGACTGAACGAACGTTTATATGTGTAAAATGTTAAAATTATCATCACAATTATTATCGTTTTCTAACGTTTCTCAAAACTAATTATTCCCCAATGACATATTGTAAAAACAATCTATCTCCGAGCCGGAAAGTACCTAAGGAGCAATCTATGGTTGCCGGCCAAGGCTTTTATGCCTTCAGAGTTTACTTAGAAATGGGTATGCTTTCACTTTTGAGAAGGAGGTGGCAAGATGGAAATGATTTCGCATTCTGAGGCAGGTCATTCTTTATTGAGTTGGCAATGTGATAAATCATCTGAGGCTAATGTACCCATTTTAAGGCTACGCAGTGATTTACTATCAGAGGCCCAAACACTCAAAAGATATGATCCTAATTTGATACCTATCAGTACCGTAAACATATCAAACCTTTCTTTGTTAAGGGCAAAAACTCAAATTCCTGCACTTCGGCGCGGGTTAATTCCACGTTCTCAGCTAAACAGAGAGCTAGATGTGATACCAGATTATAAGCTGACATTAATGATTGCTCCTGCCGGATACGGCAAAACCACAGCGATAGTCGAATGGGTTAAGGACAGTGGCTT
>OMOF01000796.1 GCA_900290375.1 Candidatus Desulfosporosinus infrequens | reverse complement strand
GGATTACACTCAATGGTTGCCGCCAATTTAGGAAATGTTGCACAAACAAATAGTTATTTCAGTTTTTTCGGATTAGGTGCGACTATTATAATAGGCTATTTTTTCATGCTCACTCCATCTTTTTTCATATCCCCAGGCTTAGTAGGAATAGTTTTTGGGGCTCAGGATACAAAAGCTATCAGAAGAGGCACTATGTATAATGCTTTAATGCAGTTTGCTTTTGCTTTTATTCCAGCCATACTTGGAATGTGTACGTTTGCAGTATTTCCACACTTAGCAACACAGGACTTGGCCTTACCTACAGCAATGAAAGAGCTCCTGCCTTTCTGGGCATCAGCAATAGCTTTGGCTGCAGTTTTTGCAGCTGAAATAAGTACAGCAGATGCAGTTTTATATATGTTGACTACATCCCTTACGAATGACATATTTAAGACATTTGTAAAACCTAAAACTACTGACATTGAATTACTAAAAATGAGTAGAGTGGTTACTTTTGTAGCAGGAATTCTTGGAATTGGAATGTCCTTGATACTTCCTAATATAATAACAGCACTTTCAATCTTTTATACTTTAATGTCTGTATCGCTCACTGCGCCACTACTTTTCGGCTTATTCTCAACTCGCCCTTCTGCTGCCGCAGCTTCAGTTGGGGTTACATTAATATTGACATTTGGTGTACAAATTAAGCCTTTTGGAGTTCTAAATGCCCAAAGCACTGGAATGATTGTATCACTAATTATAATGGCTATCATGATGTATGCATTTCCAGCTAGGGCATTTAAAGATGGCAAAAGAGAAGTAGAGATGGTATCTAAACCTTAGCCGTCCTCTTCATCACGAACCCTGGCAAAAGAAGGTTTTTGTTAACCGAGAAGAGCATTCGATTTATTGCGTCGTTTTGTAGCTGCGAAGCTGCAAAGGAATGACCGATATGAGCTGTGTAAATCGAGAGGTTGCGCTATGTCATGGGTAGAAAAAATTGTCCAGTTATCGGATCAAAGTTTTTGGAAACACTTTGAGCACAACACTTAACCTGAATTCGAAAGGAAGAGGGAACAAGGGCACGTGGCTGTTTCTGAGATGGAGCTAGGCCCCCCCCGAAGCTGGGTTTTGTAGGATCAAACAGTGCTTTGGTTTAAAAGATTTCTGTTGCTTGAGAATGATTATTGCTCTTGATCAAATATCTAATAGACACGAAGAATGATTACGATATATCTGATAGATTCGGTATTTTATTATTCTAAATAACAAATGCTATAGGTTGTATAAAACTATATTCTACACTGAGGAGGAATGATTAAATGGACACGAAAAATGCAAAACAGCATGTTGCAGATGTGACGAATCATCTTTCAAATGCAAGAAAATGTTTAAACAATGCGCTGAGAAACGTAGGAAAACCAATTGAAAATAAACAACAAATTCAAGATACTCTTAATGCTGTGGAAGTAGCGTTACAATCAGCCACCGCTACACTTACAAATTATAAGGGATAATTTGTAAACCGAGGGGGGAGCTTATGCTCCTCTTTTCTATTTCTATCACATGTAATCATTTTTGAATAATTTATGAATAAGAGATGGAAGCTCCGAGGGAAACCTTGGAGCTTTTGATGTACTACATCTAGTTCGGTCCGGCCATAGGTGGCCTATCAACGGAAGTGGGAAAGATTGTGCCAAATGTTTCGGCGGATACGATCGTGAAAAACTTACAGGATTAATTCGTTCTGATGGTAGCAGAGTTCCTAGAATTCCTCTAGAAAGAAGAGAGTTTGAATTCAATTGGATGAATCTTTATGAAGATATAGGAATTAATGATTAATCTATTGGAGTGAAACCATCTTTGTCGCGTATTACTGATTGTTATGGTGTTCTATCATGGACATTCTGGGTATATAATTGTTATTGTCGGCAAAAGGGGTGGCGTTGATGCAACAAGGGCCCGCTTCAAAATAAGGGTAGAGCAAAAAGGAGGTGCAGTTGTTGATAATTTTAGGAATTTTAATTTTTTTTGCCAGAATTATTGACGTTTCCTTAGATACCCTACGGGTTAAGTCTATGATCAGGGGGAAAAGGTTTGTCGTCACAATGATTGCCTTTGTAGAAATTATTGTGTATACTCTGGGAGCATCTCAAGCGTTTAAATACGTCATGAACCCGACTATTCTTCTCTTTTATGCTTGTGGTTACGCGGCAGGCAACTATGTGGGAATGCTCATTGATGACAAACTTTCGAGAGATAGTATTTTTGCCTTAGTTGTCACTGAGAATAACGAATGGGTTTTAGCGGACACATTACGGGAACGTGGATTCGGCGTCACGACTGCTAAAGGGTATGGCTTGAACGGCGCGGAAAAGGCACAGTTAAAAATCGTAGTCAAGAAAAAACAATT
>OMOF01000114.1 GCA_900290375.1 Candidatus Desulfosporosinus infrequens | reverse complement strand
AAGCTGCAATTGCTAGGGAAAAGCAGATTAAAGGTTGGACACGAAATAAAAAGAATGCTTTGATTGAAAGCATAAATCCACAGTGGAATGATTTATCCGAAAACTGGGGCAAATAGATTCTTCGCGTTGCTCAGAATGACAACGGGATTGCTGCACATCATTCGTATTAAGCGTAGGATACTTTGCGTAAACCGCTAGGTTCCCGTTGTCCATATTCCCGTTAGGCTAATAATGAGAACTTCATTTGCTTTGTTGATTATAATATAAATGGGGACCCACTCAAAAAGATGGTGGGTTGCCTGTAAGCATCTGGAGAAGCTTCGTCATAAAAAAATTGGTGATATTCAAATTGCTTGGCGGTAGGGAAAGTATATATCCTGAAGAGTTAAGGAAATTGGGGTAAATGAACCTTGTTTTTCTGGCAGTGGGAAAAAGTTCAAGAAGTGTTGCAAAGGAAAAGACATATAAGAATAATATCTTAAACTGACATCGTCAATATCTACATATCGGAGGCAACTCGGTGATTACTAGTAAACATATGATCTTGAAAAATGGCGAGGATATTACCACTGACGTGACTTATTGCAAGTACAACCCTCAGACACAGAAGTATGCGGTTACTTTCAGAAACGGGAAAACTTACTTTTGTAACTATCAGTCAATTGACTGGCTGCAGGATCCGTCCGTCTTGAATCCTGCATTGCTAAATATCACACATGGAGACCGTAAACTATTTGACATACAGGCTGTATATGTATTCAAAGCATCAGCTACGAATTACTGGCGAATTCGTTTTTCAAACGGGAGCGAGGGTAACTATGACGAGCGAGACCTGAAGATCGTTACATCATGCCTTAGCGATGCTGAAGCTGGCAATTGTTTTGAATATTTGCGCCAAATTGCTTCAATTAACGAACTACACTCGGAAGATGGTACCATCCTTTTGGCGAAGCAGTATGAGCGTATTGATTTCGTTGGGGCAGATACGGCTTTGGCCATTTACTTGAATCCGCAAAAGTACAAAGCGGCTAAATATCAAAGTCAGACCCCAATTTTTCCGTTTGGTGGTAATGCAAGCCAGTTTAAAGCAGTTAAAACGGCTCTAAGTCATCAGATCAGCGTCATACAGGGACCACCCGGAACCGGAAAGACTCAGACAATCTTAAATATTATTTCTAATTTGCTGGTACAAGGAAAAACAGTTCTTGTTGTTTCGAATAACAACTCCGCTACCGCCAATGTTTTTGAGAAGCTGTCGTCTCAAAAATGTGGTTTGGGGTTTCTGCTCGCACCGCTTGGTAACTCGGAAAATAAATCTGAATTTATTCGTAATCAGACTGGAAGCTATCCTGACCTTTCAGAATGGAATATAAATACGGAAACCCAAAGAGTATTACAAGAAAAAATCAGGGAAAATGCCTCAAAGCTTTCGGAGGTATTTGAAAAGCAGGAGCGGCTTGCCAAAGCAAAGCAAGAACTGTACAATTTACAACTTGAGATAAAGTACTTTGAGCAATATTGCGCGGAGACGGGCATCGGCGAAGATATGCTAAAGGTAAGGAGGAGCCTTAAATCAAGTCGCCTTATGCGGTTGTGGCAAGAGTGCTATGATTTTTTCGAAAAAGAACGTACTGTTTCTCTTTGGTACAAATTCAAAAGTGTCATAATTTATGGCCTTTCAGATTGGAAATTTTTTAATAATGATCTTTCAAAGATCATCACACTCCTACAGAGTCTGTTTTATCGTTCAAAACAGAAAGAGCTTAGTGATAAGGTAACTTCTCTGGAAGGTGAGTTACATTCAGTAACTGCTGTGAAAAAGATGGACGAGCTCACAGAGCTGTCTATGAAATTTTTGCGCGGCAAGTTATTCAACCAATATGGCAACACCATGGAACGGATAAAATTTTCCGTGGACGATCTCTGGAAGCGGCCAAGAGATGTCTCTAGAGAATATCCTGTGATACTGAGTACAACGTTTTCGTCTCGAAGCAGTCTTGGAAAGAACATGGTGTACGACTATTTGATCATGGATGAAGCATCACAGGTGGATTTGACAACTGGAGCCTTGGCTCTATCTTGCACAAAAAATGTTATAATTGTTGGAGACACTAAGCAACTCCCAAATGTTGTATCCAATGATATGAAGAAGCGCACTAATGTGATCATGGAATCCTTCCATATTGCTCAAGGATACCACTTTGCTGAAAACAGTTTTTTGAAATCTATATGCAGCATTATAGCGGACGTACCACAGACATTGCTCCGCGAACACTACCGTTGCCATCCTAAAATTATCGGATTCTGCAATCAGAAGTTTTATAATAATGAACTGATTATCATGTCAGAAGATCATGGCGAAACTGATGTATTATCCGTGTTCAAAACCGTGGTAGGGAACCACAGAAGAAATAATCTGAATCAACGGCAAATAGATGTCATTTGCCAAGAAACGCTACCCAAGCTGAAAAAGCAGGATCTGGCAGATATTGGGGTCATTGCACCGTACAATGATCAGGTCAACGCACTGAAAGCGCAATTAGGCATGGTTGGCATTGATGTGGCAACAGTACATAAGTTTCAAGGCCGTGAAAAGGACACCATAGTTTTGACGCCAGTCGATGATGTCGTTACTAACTTTACAGATGATCCCTATCTATTGAATGTCGCTATATCTCGGGCAAAAAAGCGGCTCAGTCTTGTCGTCTCCAGTAATGCGCAACCGGCGGGTAGCAATATCGGCGATTTGATCTCCTATATCGAGTACAATAACTTTGAAATTATCCAAAGTGAGATTTATTCCATTTTTGACTACCTTTATCGGCAATATACGGACAGTAGGCTAGCCTTTTTAAAAAAACGCAAGCGAGTATCAGAGTTTGACTCGGAAAATCTGATGTATGGCATGATAAAAGATGTCTTGTCAAGACATTCATATACAGCCATGGATGTCATTTTCCATCAGCCTCTCAATATGCTGATTCGTGATCCTAAACTTTTGAGTGAAGCCGAATGCAGATATGCCATGAATACAGCAACGCACTTGGACTTCTTAATCTACAACAAGATCAGCAAGAAGCCGATCCTTGCGATAGAGGTGGATGGCTTCCACCATCACAAGGATGGAACTATACAGGCGAAGCGGGATAAGATGAAGAATCATATTTTGGAACTTTACAATATCCCTTATCTGCGCTTTTCCACTAACGGTAGTGGCGAGACAGAGAAACTCGAACAGGCACTGAGGGATTACAAAGATCGTGCGTGAATTGTAAATATCTATGATTGGTTGCAACTAGAAGTATCTTGATGCAAGAAATAAGAAACTCGGCTCTCAAGGCAACGGTGCCTGAAAGCAACTTATCAACCATCATGACTGGCGGCACAATGGGGAATGAAAATGGAGTAACGCACTTAGAAACCATTTTCGTGTGAACTTATTGTTTGACGATAAAACAAGTTTAATATGAACACGGAATTACTTCCCATTATTCATATTGCGATGAGTATTTAGCTGGTAAAATCAAACGTACAGAGACTCCTCAGCAATGATTGGAATGAGAAATCAGCGAATAAATGAATGAGCATTTAGAAGCCGTGGATTTAATGGATACGCCTTCGACTTTCCGGCAATCGGTATTCAAAATAAATTTAGAAAATAAACGCATCATCTAAGGAGTTTTCTATGTCTAACATCCAACTCTACGAATCTATTATCAATAAAACTTTAGAGGAAACCCTTAAAAAGCTACAAGCATTAAAGGGCGTTCATAAAGATAAGTTAGATCCTGTTAGCTCAGGGGCTATTTTAGCTGCGTACATACAAACTGTCCTCGAATCGGGGTTACGGCATTATAAGAAGCCTGAAGATTTGTCATTTCAAATAGACGTGGTGAATCAAGTGATTGAACACCTCGGTGGGATTCTTAAAGATAAGGAACTCAGTCAATTTCAGATTGTGGAGAATAATTTATTAAGGGGAATTACCGAAAAGCTACTTTCAAAGGATCGATTTAAGGAGCTTATGCCGGTGTCCTCTGTTGCTAGAAGTAGCTTGTTTACCGGTGGGGATCGTGAACCGCCGGTTTATATGGAGCTAAAGCGAGAAATCGCATCGGCAGATCGGATTGATTTGTTGGTGTCATTCATCAAGCATAGCGGTCTAAGGCTGATTTATGATGATTTGGTAGAACATACGAAGACCAAAAATTTACGCGTTATTACGACAAGCTACATGGGCGCGACGGATTTTAAGGCGGTGCAGCTATTGGCACGGCTTCCAAATACAGAGGTGCGAATTTCTTATGACACAAACCGCACACGGCTACATGCCAAAGCTTACTATTTTCATAGGGAATCGGGTTTTAGTACGGCTTATATTGGCTCATCTAATCTTTCAAAGGCAGCACTTAGTGAGGGGACTGAGTGGAATCTTAAGGTGTCTGAGTATTCCTCGATCGAACTGATTCAAAAATACCGCATCACCTTTGAAACATACTGGAATATCGGGGAGTTTCAAAGCTTTGATCCGAAAAAACTTGAGGATGTCAAAAGACTTAAAGTAGCGCTGGAGGAAGAGTCAAATAAACAAGATTCTGATAGCCCACAGTACTATTTTGATATTATTCCTTACGCCTACCAGCAGACTATTTTGGATCGTTTGCAAATTGAACGTGAGGTTTATGGGTCTTACCGGAACTTGATTGTAGCGGCTACAGGTACTGGAAAAACCGTTGTTGCGGCCTTTGATTTCAAGCAGTTTTATCAGGAGAAACCAGGGGCGAAAGTTTTGTTCTTAGCGCATAGAGAGGAAATCTTAAAACAAAGTTTGTCAGCTTTTAGAGGTGTTCTTAGGGATGCTAATTTTGGTGAGCTTTGGGTAGGTGGGTATCAACCTCAAGATTATCAGCATGTTTTTGCTTCGATTCAGACTCTTAATACTAATGGACATTATTTAAAATTTGAGCAGAATCATTTTGATTACATAGTTTTAGACGAATCGCACCACGGCACAGCAGGTTCTTATCGCAAGGTTCTTGAGCATTTCAAGCCTCAGATTTTATTGGGTCTTACTGCTACGCCAGAGCGGATGGATGGTGTGGATATTTTAGCGGACTTTAATAATAGAATTGCCTATGAAATAAGGCTAAGAGAAGCCATCGATCGGAACTTGCTATGTCCTTTTCATTATTTTGGAGTCTCAGACGAGACGGATTTGAGTCAAATTAAATGGCAGAGTGGGCACTATGATATTGCAGAACTCGGTATAAAATACATTGGCAACGAGCAACGCAATAGTGGGATTTTAAAGGCGATTGATCAGTATGTCATTTCGACTGCCACGATGAAGGCGCTTGGCTTTTGTGTCACTAAGGATCATGCTCGTTATATGAGCCAAGTGTTTAATGCGCGTGGTATACCTGCGATGAGTTTGGATGCCGATTCTTCCAAGGAAGAAAGGCAGACGGTTCAAGGCAGGCTACTCAAAGGTGAAATTAAGGTCATCTTTGTTGTGGATCTTTACAACGAAGGCGTCGATATTCCGGAAATTAATGTGGTCTTGTTCTTGAGACCGACTGAATCTGCTACAGTTTTTATCCAACAGTTGGGTAGAGGCCTGCGGCTTCATCGGGATAAGGAAGTTCTTACTGTTCTCGACTTTATCGGACAGGCGCATAGGCAGTATGACTATCGTATGAAATTCCAAAGTCTCATTGGACGTACCCACGGCTCTCTTGTTGCGGAGATAATCGAGGGCTTTACTACTTTACCAAATAATTGTCACATTCAATTGGAGAGACTGGCTAAAGAACGAATCTTGAAGAACGTTGAATCGGCGTATATTAATAGAAGAAAATTACAGCAGCTAATGACAGACTTTAGGGTGAATAGCGTTCTAGAATGCACTTTTCTTAACTTTTTAAAGCGCAACGATCTTGAGCCGCTTGAGGTTTACCGTTTTACCACCTTTACAGAACTAGTCAATCAGGCTTATGTCGTAGATTTGAGAAGTCCGCTCGCTAGCATTAAGTCTCTAAAAGGTGCGTTGGCTAGAGTGGCAAAGATTAATGCTGTCGAGCTTTTGCAGTTTATCCAGAACTATTTTAAGGTTCCGTTTGAACTGGTTAGGGAACGAGATATTCGTCTTGCGACGCAGTTTTACTATACTGTTTTCAACACGGCGTGGCATGGCACTATTCAAGAGTTTATGCTCGGGGTTCATGAGTTTAGTCACGAGATGATTGAAGAGATTCAAGATGTGGTCAGTTATAACTTAGAACAGATAGACCATTTGCCAAAACCAGTTGCGATTGAAACTGACATCCCACTGGAACTGCATGCGTCCTATTCAACACTCCACGTATTTGCAGCCGTTGGTGAGAATTCAATCAATTCAGTGAAAGCTTTCAGGGAAGGTGTCAAGTATTTCAGTAGTCATAACATGGACGCTTTCTTTGTCACACTCAACAAGTCTGAAAAACACTATAAAGAGTCTACAAGGTATGAGGACTATGCGATTAATGAAGAACTCTTTCACTGGCAATCTCAAAGTCGTACTTCAGACATTAGCCCAACTGGTCAGCGCTACATCACTATGCGCGAAAACGGATCACGAGTGCTCTTATTTGTCCGTGAAGAACGCTCAGACGCCTACGGCAACACTGAAGTTTACCGTTTGATAGGCCTGGCCAAGTATGTCTCTCACCAAGGTTCCGCCCCCATTAGCATCACCTATAAGCTTGACGAAAAGATGCCCATGGAAATTTTAAAGACTTCGAACCAGATTGTTAAGATTGTATGAGCAGTGGCAATTATCGTGAGTGAGAGTGATTAAGATCTGGTTTTGGGCGGAAAAGACTTAGCTATTTGATTACAAAGTAAACTTACATTGAGGGAGATGGGGTTGTGGATGTAGGAAGTGCTATTAAGATTGTTTCAGCCTTGGCTAATGGAGTTGATCCCCATACAGGGGAGGTAATGGAAATCGAGGGTCCTTTTCAGAACCCTAACACCGTGAGAGCGCTGTTTCTTGCAATCAGAGGTTTAGAGCTTTTGGAGTCTAAAGAAAAAAGAAACAACCGACTCCCATCGAGTGCTGGCAAAGCCTGGACTACTTCGGAGGATGAAGATTTGGTTAAAGAATTTGACATCGGTAGAACAATAAAGGAATTATCAGAAAAACATGGCCGAACTCAAGGCGCAATACAGTCGCGCTTAAGTAAGCTAGGTAAAATAGAGTCAGAAGACAATACAACAAATCAATTCCAGGGCAATAATATACAATCTAATCCATGGACAGCTGAAGAGGATGATCAAATGATTAGAGAATTTGATACGGGGGTTTCTCTGAGAGAGTTATCATCAAAGTATGGTCGAAATATGGGCGCAATTCAAACCCGATTACTTACGCTTGGAAGAAAAATTTTCTAAATCTCAGTATTCCCGACATACGAGTATGCCAAGACCGTGTTGTAACATAGTATAAAATTTCTTGAAAAGGTGTCGGTTGAAATAAACTGGTGCCTTTTTGTATTCCGATCAAAAGGAAGATTGCAGATTCCGTTAGAGATGCATTGCAATCACTTATTTTGAAATATTTGGTATTAGTGGAAGGAATATTGGAAAGATTTGACGAAAACTAAGGAGCGAGTCTAATGATGTCCCTTCATTGAGACAACAACGTTAACTGCTTCGATTCTTAGCAAATTAGGACTACTACATGTGTTGGGTACTGAAAAGTAATGGAATCGGGCAGATAATCATGGTAAGGCATGAATAGGTCACTTAAACCAAGCGTTAAGTTCTTAAACCCTAATTTGCTCCCTGCCTTTCCGGCAACATGGTCAAATACCTTGGTCATCAGCACTATTCTTCGACCGGTCTTGGCGTGGATCGTATCATCTAGAATAAAAGCGGACTTGTTATCAACTTCATTCGTAGAATTTACCAATCGTTGAAACTGTTTGGCCATACCGAGGGCGGGCTCTTTTGTTTGCGTTATAACTGTTATAGGCCAGAGTCTTCGGGCCGTCGCTTTTTCGTGAGATAGGGAGTTTTTTATGCTATAATGGCAATAAAAAAATTCATACGTTAAATTTAAGGAGATTTTTATGCTAGCCGTAACCAATCCTTTGATCGTCCAAAGTGATCGCTCAGTTCTCTTAGAAGTACAGAATCCTCTCTATGAAGAAGCTCGTGATACCTTAGCAATTTTTGCTGAATTGGAAAAAAGCCCTGAGTACATGCATACTTACCGCATCACCCCCTTATCCTTGTGGAATGCTGCCTCCAGTGGGATTGCTGTTTCTGACGTCTTAACTGGGTTAGAGAACTACAGCAAATTTCCTCTGCCCGACGCGGTGCGCACAGAAATTCAGCAACTCATGGGCCGATACGGCTTAGTCAAGCTAATTCGAGATAGAGATAAACTCTGTCTGGTAGCAGAGGATCCGGTGATCTTGTTGGAAATTATCCGTCACAAAGAAGTCAAACTATTGCTGGCATTCGGTGAAAGAGAAATTAACTACGATGCCTCAAATCCGTCTGTAAAGCGAGTTGAGATAAATCCAGAAGCACGTGGTCAAATAAAACAGCTCCTCATGAAACTCTTTTACCCAGTTGAAGACCTAGCGGGTTACAGCGAGGGTACCCCTTTGCCGATCGCTTGGCGTACCGAAAAGCCTCTTGCTGATCCATTTGCTCTGCGCTCGTATCAGCAAGAGGCCGTCGCAACGTTTCATCAGCAAGGGTCAGTACGCGGAGGCAGTGGTGTTTTAGTTTTGCCCTGCGGGGCGGGTAAGACAGTGATCGGCATGGGTGTGATGGCAGAACTGCAGTGCGAGACGCTGATTCTGACAACCAATAATAGTGCCGTCAAACAGTGGCTGCGCGAACTGGCGGATAAGACCACCTTGGAGGATACCCAAATGGGGGAGTATACCGGTGAGAAAAAAGAGATCTGCTCGGTCACAGTAGCCACTTACCAGATTCTCACTCACCGCTCGTCCACGACAGGCGAGTTCAGTCATTTTCACCTATTTAATGAAAAAAACTGGGGTCTCATTATTTATGATGAGGTGCATCTTTTACCTGCGCCCGTTTTTCGCGCAACCGCCGATTTGCAGGCCAAACGTCGCTTGGGGTTGACGGCGACCTTAGTACGGGAGGACGGCAAGGAAGAAGAGGTCTTTAGCCTAATCGGACCCAAGAAGGTGGATGTTCCTTGGCGACTCTTGGAAGCTCAAGGCTGGATTGCCACCGCCGTGTGCACAGAGTGGCGAATTTCAATGAGTCAATCTCGCCGTATGGACTACGCTTTAGCGGAAGAAAAGGAAAAATTCCGGTTGGCAGCAGAAAACCCACGCAAGCTAGAGCGGGTGTTTGAGCTAATGGAGCAGCACCGGGAGGATCTGGTGTTGGTGATTGGACAGTATGTGCGGCAACTAGAAATGCTGGCTCGTGAGCTAAATGCCCCTATTATCACAGGAAAAACCCCGCAACGAGAACGGGATCGCCTCTATGAAGAGTTTCGCAGTGGCCGTCTGCGTTGTTTAGTAGTTTCTAAAGTGGCCAACTTTGCCATTGATTTGCCGGATGCCAATGTGGCGATTCAAGTCTCTGGAACGTTTGGTTCTCGCCAGGAAGAAGCGCAAAGGCTGGGTCGAATCTTGCGTCCCAAGCAGGGCGACGGTAAGGCCTATTTCTATAGCTTAGTATCCAAAGACACCAAGGAACAGGAGTTTGCCATGCACCGTCAACTTTTCCTTACGGAACAAGGGTACGCTTATAAGATCATGATCGAGGAGGATTTGGAGAAATGAATGAACCAACTCCCAAGTTTCGACCAGTTTTCGGCTCGAAATCACTAGAAAGAGTTATTCCTTCAACGACCGCGACCAATCAAACCCCGACCACTAAAGATCCACTCAAAACGGGTTCTGCTCAGAAGAAGCTTAAACCCACGTCTTGGCCTGATTATTTTGCCAAGTTGGACTCAACCGAACGAATTCTTCTAGGGTATATAGTCTATCGTCAACCTGATGACTTGGGGATGCATGACTTTTACAATTATAACTCAGAAAGTCTTAGCTTATTGGATAAGGACCTGCCCGACCTCGACTATGCCGAGGTTGAAAGACTACTGACCCGCTGGAAAAAAGTTGGTCTCTTAGAGACGGGACGTTCGTATCATTCCTACCGTCTTAAGGAAGGGGTACCCGAAGCATACTGGCAGTGGTTGAGAAAACAGGCCTCGCCACAGAGTTTCGACTTCGAACCGGAAAAGACTTACCCTTCACATTTATCAGGCACCTTAGATAACCTTCTGAATTTGCTGGTGATGATCGATCACGGAGAAGTTTTGGTGACTCGCAACGGTGAGATTAACAAACATTCTATGAAGCGCATCAGGGCTTCCTGGACTGAGCCCGTTGGACCGGTTGAACTTTTTAATCCAGAAAGCTATTTGTATTGGCTATTGAGCATTGTTCAGATGCTTAAACTGATTGGTTCCAAAGGGGATCACTTGGTTTTGTCAGCGACAGGAAAGGCCTTGCCAAAGAAAATCCAAGTGGAAGACTTACTTTGTACAATCTATCCATCTCACATTCGCTCCATTCCACTCAAAGGATTTTTCTTGATCTTACCGATCTTGGACCGCTGTACTAAGTGGGAAAGCTGGTCTCGGCTGGTG
>OMOF01000325.1 GCA_900290375.1 Candidatus Desulfosporosinus infrequens | reverse complement strand
CAAGCTTCTATTCTTTTCAAATGCATTTTATCAAATCCAAACTGAATTACTCTATTTAAAGCTTCACTGGCAACTCCAAGACCCCAATAATTATGATCAATACTATAACCTACATTTACCGCATTACACCAAGAAAGAAGTCCCTCTAACCAAATCCTTCCTACAACTTTTTTTTCTCTCTTTAAAACTATAACCCATTCAGCAGATTGGTCATTTTCATTTCTTTGGATAGCTCCTCTAACGAACTCTTCAATACCTTCTCTATCTTTTGGCCAAAATTTTTCGAAAAACTTACGAACTTTCTCATTTTTCATATGATGATATATAAATTCAATATCATCGATGGAAATTTTTCTTAGAATTAAGCTATCTGTTTCTAAAGTTGGTACTCCTTTAAAAACCTTTAAAGAAGTCATGATCGCAGCGTACGCTTCGGCAAACTTGTCTTCTGGAATTATCTTATTCCTTATGTAAGCCTCAAAGTATTCCCATGAGGCTGCTTCGTCCAGCAATTGATTTGGCGTGAACACGTAGCTAAAGGCTTTGTTTTTAGCGTGCTCAGAACCAAACAAGCGTAACGACACTACTTTGTAAATCCTCGTGTCGGGATAGAAATTGAACTTTATCTTGTGGTAATCATAGCCTTTTTTATGAAGTGTCGCCATCGTTTTGGCTGCTACACGCAACATGAACTGGTACAAAAGATTATTATCAATTGCGACGTCAAACCGACACCACACATGATACCCTCTGCCACTGGCGATGATCAATGGCTCACAGCCCAGTTCAATAAGTTGGTTCCTGATCGCCCGAACAGCTAAATCCATTTCAGGAATTACAATAGTGTTGTTGGTTTTATGGTTGTTGTCCATATTAAAACAGAACATATTGTTAGCTCTAGTGTCAAAATAGAGACATACATTGCATTCTTTGGAAATATGGGATTTCAGGAATTCATCCATTCGATGATTAGGGATATCGACAATTTTGTATTTATGTAGTAAACCGGAGAGAGTTAGCTCGCCATATTCTAGTGTAGCACCGCCAACTAGCAATTGTGTCAAAAAATTAAAACCATGTTCGTTGGTTTCTATTTTAGCCTTGTTCATTGGTAATCCGTTGTAAAATTCTTTGAGTATGTTTAGCTTCCAATCCATTGTTTTACCTCGTTAAATGTTTTAAATCCCTTTGAACTACTGCATTGCAGTCCCTGGTGCTTTTTCATGAGTGGATAATATACATTTACACCGTAACGCTCACCGTGAACAATATTAAAAACAGCGTCGTCCACCAAGTGCTCAATTCCCCATAGTTTACAGAAAACTATCTTGTTCCAAGCCATAAACAAGTGGTCAAAAGGNNCGGTGCAATCATTGGCTCTTCTTAGATCGCGGCAGGTACAAATTATGATTTTCCACCCACTTTTGTTTAACCATTGCATAAATTCGACTCCATCGGTTCGCGCATTGGACAACTGGTAGCACTGATGGTAAATTTGGTACTGAAAAAACGAATATTCC
>OMOF01000064.1:9970-20381 GCA_900290375.1 Candidatus Desulfosporosinus infrequens | reverse complement strand
TGTGTAATCTGTGGTTCCCCGTTCAGAATTCCCCAAGGCGTATTTACAGTGTTTTTCCTTGTAGGTATAAAAAAATGCGGGATTTTAGGTTATATTATATCCCCTAGACTTCCTATAAATTTTCCAGTACTAATACGTAGCCATGCTTCGAGGGTTTATCTCAACCGACATGAGGTAGTAAATCACTTGCATTCTTTCTCCATTAAGCAGGGAAAATAATAATGTGAGTCGAAATATTGGAGAAGCGTGGAAGGAGAGGGAGTAATGGAATATCAAGTCGGTATTCTTGGCGGGGGACCTGGTGGATATGTTTGTGCATTAAGAGCTGCTCAGCTGGGCTTATCAGTCGTACTTGTTGAGGGTGAACGGCTGGGAGGTACCTGTTTGAACCAGGGTTGCATTCCTACTAAAGCATTGGTTAAAAGCGCAGATTTATGGCGTGATATGGGACGTGCTTCCGAATTCGGTTTGTTTGTGGGTGAAAAACATGTGGATTATGCTGCGGTGATCGCTCGCAAAGATCAGGTGGTCAATGCACTCGTTGGCGGTGTGGAGAAGTTGATGAAAGCGGCGAACATACGCGTGGTCAAAGGTTGGGGAGAATTTAAGGATGTCGGACAGATTTCAGTGACGACGGGAGATGGGGTTGAGCGTATTCTAGTGGAGAATGTGGTATTGGCGACAGGGTCTTCGCCGGTACGAATTCCGATTCCTGGGATAGATCTCCCAGGGGTTGTTACTAGTGAGGAACTACTCCAAGAGACAGAGCTTCCCGAAAGACTCGCCGTAATTGGAGGTGGCGTGATTGGTTTAGAATTTGCAACAATATATCAAACGTTTGGGGTTCGGGTTAGCGTGGTGGAGATACTTCCGACCTTGTTGCCTGCAATTGATGAGGAAATCCCGAAGCGGTTAACTCCGTTGTTAAAGCGAAGTGGGATGGAGATTTTGACCAAAACGGCGGTTAAAGAAATTCGCCAAGAGGGAGTGAATCTCATTGTTCAAGTTGAAGATGCCAAAGGGGTAAGAGAAATCACAGTTGACCGTGTTCTCCTTGCCACTGGCCGCAGACCATGTTTACGGGGGATTGATATAGATAATCTAGGTTTAGAGTTGGAAAAAGGAGCTATCAAAGTGAATGCTCAAATGCAAACGAATCTTCCCCACGTGTACGCGATTGGTGATGTGGTGGGGGGGATCATGCTGGCTCATGTGGCCACTGCTGAGGGGATCATCGCAGTAGACCATATCGGGGGTCGTTCTGTGGCCATGAGTTATAGGGCTATACCGAGTGCCATTTTTACGCATCCGGAGATTGCAACAGTTGGTAATACGGAACAGGAACTCAAGGCTTTAGGAAAAATTTATCGTGTCAGCAAATTCCCGTTCTCTGCGAATGGTAAAGCTCTTGCCTTGGGGGAGAGCGTTGGTTTGGTGAAAATTTTGGCCGATGATGAGGGTGTGATTGTGGGGGCGAGCATCATGGGCCCACAAGCTAGTAGCTTGATTGCAGAATTGGTAATTGCAGTAGACAAAGGACTAAGGGCGGAGGATATTGCCCGAACCGTTCATGCGCATCCGACCTTGCCAGAAGCCATCATGGAGGCAGCACACGGCATTGGCGGTAAACCGCTTCATTTAGCGTAGTCTTGTTGGGTTTAGCGTGAAAGATTTAAAAGTATAGATATGATTCTGCTGCAGAAACCCCTTGTCATGCTATTAATATCACATTTGATTGTCATCCTTCGCTCTCGCTCAGGATGACACCAAAATAATTGCAGTGACTTGATATTTTATATCATCTTAGACTTTCTGCAGGGGAATCAGATATGGAATAATAGTTGTCAGCAAAGTCGTCAGTTTGAGCGTCGTTTAAGTAGTCCACTTAAACGGCGCTGTTTTCGTTTGATTAAATGATGTCATTACACTTCAGAGTTTCTTAAGTGATAAGGACTGACTTTATTTGTCAGAATCACCTAGTTATTTTTTAAATCACTAATAATTACGTTGTTTTAGCGAATATATTCTCTAAATTTAAAGAATGATCACCTTGAACTCTCCAATAAAGAAGGTCAATCGACAAGATTTTTAGTCTAGTGGGTACGTGGAGTAGGACCTTCTTCCTTGTTTTGATAACTTGTAAGAAAAAGGGTGGATTTGGGTTGCAGGATTATCCTTCCGAGGGTAGAATTAGTGGTGTAGAGTGGGACGAAGTGGGGCGGGCGAACATAGTGGTGGGGTGGACAACATGTTTATGGGGGAGTATCTGCATACAATTGATGGAAAAGGTCGGCTGATTATTCCGGCAAAATTCCGAGAGGCCTTAGGAGAACAATTTATTGTGACTAAAGGCTTAGATCATTGTTTGTTTGTTTACCCTCCTTCAGAATGGAACACCTTGGAGACTAAGTTGCGCGCATTGCCTTTTACCCAGCCTGATGTTCGGGCTTTTGTCCGTTTCTTTTTTTCTGGGGCGACGGAATGTGAACTGGACAAGCAGGGAAGAATCCTATTGCCGGTTAATTTGCGTGACTATGCGCAACTGGAAAAGAACCTGGTTCTGGTGGGAGTGTCAAGCCGCGTGGAGATTTGGAGCGAGACACTTTGGACAGAATACAGTCGGCAAGCAGAAAGCGCTTATGCCAGTGCTGCTGAATCCTTAGTTCAGCTGGGGATATAGAAAGGAACGGATTTACTTGGATTTTCATCATGTCACTGTTTTGTTAGAGGAGACGGTTGATGCGGTAGTTACGAAACCCTCGGGTAAATACGTTGATTGTACACTGGGTGGGGCAGGACATAGCCAAAGGATTTTAACTAAGCTTGACGACGCCGGAACATTAATCTGTTTTGATCAAGATGCCTGGGCGATTCGTCACGCCCAGGAAATTTTTGCCCAAGAGAAACGCATCACCTTAGTCAATCGGAACTTCGAACATTTGGAAGAAACTTTACAAGAACTAGACCTACTGCCCGTAAATGGAATCTTATTCGATTTAGGGGTCTCCTCACCTCAATTAGATGAAGCCGAACGTGGTTTCAGTTATATGCAAGATGCTCCTTTGGATATGCGTATGGATCCTTTGAGCTCTTTAACTGCACGGGAACTGCTGAATACCTGGAGTGAAGAGGAATTGGCTCAGGTTATTTGGAAATATGGGGAAGAGAAATGGTCGAAACGAATCGCGCAATTTATTGTAAAAATACGGAATGTACGCACACTGGAAACAACGGGCGATCTGGTTGACGTGATTAAAGCAGCGGTGCCAGCTGCAGTTCGGCGCAGCGGTCCTCATCCTGCTAAACGAACATTTCAGGCGATTCGGATTGCTGTGAACGATGAACTAGGAGTCTTAGATAGAGTGCTAGATCAAGCGTTGCGTTGTTTGGATCACGGAGGCAGAATCGGCATAATTACTTTTCACTCACTTGAGGATCGCATTGTGAAAGACAGAATGAAATCCTGGCTTGGGCGTTGTACGTGTCCTCCGGAATTACCGATCTGTCGGTGTGGCGCAAAGGCAATAGCTAAAGTCTTGACCCGAAAACCAATTCTCCCCTCAAATGAGGAAGTTGAGCAAAATCCACGTTCCAGAAGTGCTAAATTACGGGTCGCTGAAAAAATATAACGGTCTAAATCAAAAGGAGGCTGAATACTCTTGGTAGTGGCGCAGGAAAAGATTTTGTGGCAGGAACCATTAACAAAGAAATCCAGCAAAAAAACCCCTCGGTCAGTGAAAAAAGGGCAACGGTTCGGCAAAGGAAAAAGTATCCTAGTGTTGGCATTCGTAGTTGGGCTGATTGGGGCAATCGGGGCGGAAACAATACAATTGACGGTCGTCAAGGGGGCGCAAGTTCGATCCTTAGAAAAGGATATTTCCTCGATTAAAGCCCAAAATGATCTTCTCCAAATGGAGGCTGACAAACTTCGAGCGGTAGGTCGGATTGAAAGCGCTGCACTAGCTATGGGCATGGAAAAACCTGTCGGAATAGTGTATGTGGCAGGCGCAGTATCCACGGTCACAAATCAAAAGGGGGCTCCGACAACCCAAGTCGCCACTCAACCTGCTGAGGCTGAACCAACGGCGCTTCATCAATTTTTGCAGAAATTTACAAGCTTTTTTGCCTCAACACAACGTTAAGATAAAGGTGCTTTGGGTACGCGGAGACCCCAGAAAGGGGGAGGGCTTATGAGTCCTTTTGTTGTTATGCGTAAACGAATCGCTTTTCTTTTTTTGTGTGTTAGTGCTTTTTTAGTTGTCTTAATTATTCGATTGGCTTTCGTTCAACTTAATCAGGGAGCTGATTTGCGTAAAAAGGCAGACGATTCTCATTTTCGCGGTGTTCCAGTTGCACCCAAACGGGGCAATATTGAGGATCGTAATGGAAACGTCTTAGCGATGAGCGTCAGTAGTGAGACGGTTTATGCCATTCCGGCGGAGGTAAGGCAGTCCGGCCGAGCCAAAGAGATGGCCTTGACTTTAGCCCAGCTTTTAGGGCAACCTGTCGCTGAAGTCGAAGGGCATATTACGAAACGTACAGCGTTAGAATACATTCAGAAGCAGGTTAAACCGGAAGTGGCGGCTCAAATACGGGCGTTAGCGCTCCCTGGGATAGGAACTACGGAGGACAGCCAGCGTTACTATCCGTTTGGGACACTTGCGTCTCATATTATCGGGTTTGCTGGGATTGACAATCAGGGTCTCGAAGGGATAGAGTTAACCAGAGAATCGGAGTTAAAGGGGATTCCAGGCAGTATTCTGCAAGAATTTGGTGCCAATGGGATTCCTCTTCCCCAGGCGGAACATCAGTACATGGCTCCCAAACAAGGAAATACAGTGCGCTTAACCATTGATAAAAATATTCAGGCTTTTGCGGAACGGGAGTTGCAAAAGTTGATGTCTGGGCAAGGTGTAAACATGAACGGTCAGGTACCTAAGAACGCTTCTATTTTGGTGATGGATCCAAATACAGGAGAAATGCTCGCCTTGGCTTCAGCCCCAGCCTTTGACCCTAATCATTATCAGGAGTCTGATCCCAGTGCTCGGCGGAATATTGCGATTCAAAACGGCTATGAACCGGGGTCGACCTTTAAGATTATTACCTTGGCAGCTGCGCTGGAGGAAAAGAAAATTAAGCCTACGGAGCACTTTTTTGATAAAGGATATTATACAGTTCTCGGCAAAAATGTGCGTTGCTGGAAGTCCGGAGGGCATGGTGACCAAACGTTCATGCAAGTAGCCGAAAACTCCTGTAACCCAGGTTTTATTGAAATGGGACAGCGCCTAGGGATGGACGCTTTTTATAAATATCTTGGCGATTTCGGTTTTGGGAAGAAAACGGGGATTGAGATGTCAGGTGAAGCGGTAGGAATTCTGGCGAATAAGAAAAAAGCGACCGCGTTGGACTTGGCGACCATGTCGATCGGGCAAACGAATAACGTCACGCCTATTCAACTTTTGACTGCAGTTTCAGCGGTTGCCAACGGTGGAACCTTGGTTAAACCACAGCTGGTGAAAGAAGTTGTCGGTCCTAGCGGAAGGGTTATTACTCCTTTCACAAAAGAAATAGTTCGACGGGTTATTAGTGAAGATACCTCAACCTTAGAACGCGAAATTTTGGAATCAGTCGTGACCAATGGAACCGGACGTCGCTCTTTTCTGCCTGGCTACCGTGTGGCCGGAAAAACTGGGACCGCGCAAAAAGTGGCGAATGGTGGATATATTCAAGGGGAGTATGTTGCTTCATTTGTGGCGTTTGCCCCTGCAGACAAACCTCGCTTGGCCATGTTGGCTGTGATCGATGGTGTTCCGTTTTATGGCGGAGTTGTCGCGGCCCCAGTGATTCAGAGCGTTATGCTTGATTCTTTAAGGTATCTCGGCATTCAGCCGGATACTCAGGCTCCAATGACGCCTGGCAAACCTCTGCCCGGCCTTGAATTTTCACCGATTAAGAAGGCAGCTGCCGTTCCTTCAGTTATAGGGCTACCTTTAGCTGAAGCGGAAACGATTTTGACTGGGGCCGGGTTTAAAGCCATCACCGAAGGTCAGGGCGAAATGGTGCTGGATCAAATTCCACATGGAGATGCACAAGTAGAGGCTGGATCAAATATTCTCCTCTATCTAGGTAAGGATGCCTCCACTCCAACACTTGCCCCTTGGTGGGAAGATGAGGACGAAGATGTTGAGGCAATGCAGAGTCTGACGGGACGCGTGCCGATTTCAGTTAGTCCACTTGGGCGCTAATCCGGAAGTCAAAGATCAGATGTTGGAGCTATGGAAAGTGGATACTTGTTTGAGGTCTGCTGGAGGGGTAACTTGTCTATAATAAAGCTAGGCTCGTTCATCAAATTGATGTATGACCTTATTAACTTGGAGAGGAATGATGAGGAATGCAGACAGCGAACAAATCACTAGCTGAGATAATAAAGGGAGTCGAGGTCATTGCCTCATCGGGTAACACTGAAGTAATTGTCCAGGGAATGTCGATGGATTCGCGGTGCGTTCAGCCGGGTGATCTTTTTGCCTGTGTTCCAGGATTCCAGGTGGACGGTCATGACTTTGCGACAAGAGCCATCGCTTCAGGAGCAGTGGCTCTTGTCGTCGAGCGCCTTCTGCCCTTTGATGTTCCTCAAATAATGGTTGCCAATGTGCGCCAAGTCCTGGGGTTCTTAGCGGCTCAAGTCTATGGTTGTCCGAGCGAGCAACTGGAGTTGGTCGGTGTGACGGGCACGAATGGAAAAACGACTATTACCTACCTTATTGAGAAAATCGGGACAAAGCAAGGTCAGAAGGTTGGTTTAATAGGAACGCTCGGTTCTAGGATTGACGGACGGGATATCCCTGGGGAGAGAACCACCCCAGAAGCGATTGAAATTCAAAAGCTTCTGGGGGAGATGGTCGTGGAAGGGGTAAGTCTGGCAATAATGGAAGTGTCATCTCATGCCTTGGATCTTGGACGTGTCGTTGGCTGCGAATTTGATGTTGGTATTTTTACAAATTTGACACAAGATCATTTGGATTATCATAAGACTATGGAGGACTATCTTCACGCTAAATCCCGTTTATTCTCAAATTTAAAAGGGGTAAAACAGTCCAAACTAAGCATTTTAAATGGGGATGATCCCGCATTTTCTACACTTCGTCAAGCTTCGGCTGCGCGGGTTGTAAGTTACGGGATACACAACGAAGTGGATTACCGAGCAGAGAAGGTTGAAGTCACCTCAGAGGGGGTACGTTTTCTGGTGCGTTGCCGTGAGGGCCTACAGGAGATTCGGTATGCGACCCCAGGGGTTTTTAGCGTCTATAACGCCTTGGCAGCTTTTGTTTGGGGTGTTGAACGTGGATATGACAAAGCGGTCGTTGCGGAAGCCTTAGCTGAAATATCAGGTGTGCCGGGTCGTTTTGAAAGTGTTCGTCTTGGCCAGCCCTTCCAGGTCATTGTAGATTATGCGCATACGCCTGATGGTTTAGAAAACGTCGTGCGAACCGCACGAGGTTTTACTAAAGGACGACTTATTACAGTCTTTGGGTGTGGAGGAGATAGGGATCGCGGCAAACGTCCGCTCATGGGAGCGGTCGCCTCACAAGGGAGCGACTTTGTCATAGTGACCTCAGATAATCCCCGTACTGAGGATCCTGATCAAATTATTCAAGAGGTGCTTGGTGGAGTTTCTGGAGTGGAGTATGTCGCTTTGCGCGACCGGAGGGAAGCTATTGGGAGTGCTTGTCGCCTGGCAAAACCAGGAGATACAATTCTGATCGCTGGCAAAGGGCACGAAACCTATCAGATTTTTGGGACGGAAATTCATCCGTTTGATGACCGTGAGGTAGCGCGTGAAGCGTTAGGAGGGCTAGGATATGCACAAGTGGACAGCTAAGACGGTAGCCCGGATTGCGCGAGGGACCTTGATTGGGGACTCTGATTTGGAGGTTCAAGGGTGTGTTATCGATAGTCGCCAAGCCCGTGGTGGGGAAATGTTTTTCGCCTTACCAGGGGAGCAAGTGGATGGGCATGATTATATTGAAGCAGCTTGGCAACAAGGTGCGGTGCTAGTGATCGCGGATGAGGCTCGTTTTCAGAGTCCAGAAAGGCCCCCTTACGCTCCTGCAGGGAAGGCACTTCTGCTCGTAAAGTCAGTGGTTACGGCACTTCAGGAATTGGCCCAGGCTTGGCGTTATGAATTAGGTGCCAAAGTGGTCGGAGTGACCGGAAGTAATGGAAAAACCACTACGAAGGATATGATCGCCGCGGTTCTATCTCGACGCTTGCGCGTTTATCGCAATAAGGAAAACCATAACAACGAATTGGGGTTGCCTTTAACGGTCCTCAATGCGCCGCTAGGAACTGAGATCTTGGTTCTCGAGATGGGAATGCGTGGCTTAGGTGAGATCAAAGCTTTATGTGAGATTGCAAAACCTGATATTGGGGTGGTCACCAATATCGGCACGACGCATTTAGAGCTTTTATTGACGCAAGAGCGAATTGCCCAGGCGAAATGGGAGCTAATTGAGGCTCTGCCGGAAGAGGGAATTGCTATAGTCAACGCTGAGGATTCGTTATCTGTCCAAAAGGCCAGGCAGGATCTGCATTCAATTCGATTCTATGGTCTGGAAGGTGTTTTTATAGAGCCAGACCTTAAAGGGTCTCAGCTAAGGCCTTGGGGACCCTTGGGGACGACGTTTGACGTTAGCTATAGGGGTGAAAGCACAACGGTCAATCTTCCTCTACCAGGCAAACATAATGTCTTGGATGCTCTGGCAGCGCTAACTGTGGGCAAGGTTCTGGGGGTTTCGTTAAGTGAAGGGTGTGTGGGACTGGGTAAGTTGGAATTGTCTAAAATGCGCTTAGAGGTGCGTTATGGAATCTTTGGAGCTACTCTCCTTAACGATGTCTATAATGCGAATCCTACTTCGATGCTGGCTTCTTTGCAGGTTCTCAAGGAGCGTGCAGGTGGAAACAAGACCCTAGCAATTTTGGGCGAAATGTATGAACTAGGTACTTCTTCAGAATCAGGTCATCGTGAAGTTGGAGAAACTCTGGCCAAGTTAGGAATCAGTGAATTGATTACCGTGGGCAAGTTGGCAGAAGAGATTGCGCAGGGCGCACGTGGGGCAGGATACGCAGAAGAACACATCAAGGTAACGACTACAGGCGAAGAAGCGGTGACGAAAGCTAAGGAGCTCCTGGAGCGATTTGGACCGGGGATATGGGTCTTGATTAAAGGGTCACGAGGAATGAAAATGGAAGAGATCACGACCCAACTCGAAGAATCAGGCATATGAAAGGAAATAACAAGTCAAAGATGCCATGGATATTTTGCCTCATAGCGGGGCTATTAGGTAAACATGCCGACGCAGTATGACACAAAATAGACTGGCATACTGACTGGTTATTTGCTTGAATGTGCCTTAAGTAAAGGATGGATTAGCACATGTCTGAGCGTTTAGTCTTGGCGGCAGGATTAGCCCTGATCATCACGTTAGTCCTGAGCCCTTTTTTGATACCGGTCTTAAGGATTCTTAAGTTCGGTCAAACTGTACGCGATGATGGTCCCAAAAGACACTTGAAAAAGGCTGGAACCCCGACTATGGGCGGGATCATTTTTCTGGTCGGTATTATTGTCAGTGCTTTGGTTTCAGCAGAAAAACCCACCTCACTGGAAATGGTGACGTTGGTGGGAATCACTCTGGGATTTGGATTAATTGGATTTATTGATGATTTTATTAAAGTAGTGATGCATCGTTCTTTAGGGCTAAGAGCCTACCAAAAGCTGATCGGGCAGTTTGGCTTGGCCTTTGTTCTGATGTGGGTGTCTGTGCATTGGCTAGGACGGGGAACGGATGTTGCAATTCCTTTCACGACCATCCATTTGGAGTTGGGCTGGTTTTACTACTTTTTGATTTCTATTGTGATCGTAGTAATGACGAATGCTGTGAATCTTACCGATGGTTTGGATGGCTTGGCAGCTGGAAGCACGACTTTAGCCGGAATCAGTTATATTGTGATCGCTCTCCTAGCTGCAATTCACGGGGGTGGGGTTGCAGTTCTGGCGCACGAGACGGATATGGCAGTTTTTGCAGCTGCCTTGGTAGGTGGTTGCCTTGGATTTTTGCGTTTTAATATCTATCCCGCCCGCGTATTCATGGGGGATACAGGGTCGTTAGCCTTAGGCGGTGCCTTAGTGAGTTTGGCAGTACTCACTAAGAGCGAATTAGTGCTGATAGTGATCGGAGGATTATTCGCCTTGGAAGCACTCTCGGTGATTATACAAGTTTTTTCGTTTCAAACTAGGGGGAAACGGATTTTTCGGATGAGTCCGCTTCACCATCACTTTGAACTCGGCGGCTGGGGCGAATGGAAAGTGGTTCTGGTTTTTTGGGCGGTGGCGTTGATTTGTGCAGTTCTTGGG
>OMOF01000064.1:0-9963 GCA_900290375.1 Candidatus Desulfosporosinus infrequens | reverse complement strand
CTCTAGGGTAGGGAGGAAGTGTCTTAGCACATTCGCACGCGTTCCATTGCTATTCACTTGTCGCTAAGGCTAAAACGCAAAACCTCTGGGTTGTTCTGAATGTTAACCATTGCGTTTCTTAACGCCTTATCGACTGCGCTCATTGACGCAATTCCACTAAAGTGCTTCACTAAGCTAAGAAACTTCCTCTGGTCTGGGGTCGACGAGGTTTGGAACGATTGAGGGCCGCGATGCTGTTCGCTGCAAGCGGGGACGGTTCTTGCTTGCATATATAAAGAAGAGAAATGGATTTAAATAACAGAAATGGAATTCTTAATGCAATGCGTGATGTATTAATCTCGATTGAAAATAAGATCTTACGCTATTTAGACAAAAAGAAAATGGAGGATTACTTACGTGGAATGGATTAATAAACGTGTTTTAGTTATCGGTGCAGGCCTTAGTGGTCAAGCGGCAGTTCGGAAACTTCAGCGTTTGGGTGCGGAGGTTTTCCTGACGGACAGTAAGGTGCTGGAGCTGCTTGCTGGTGTTGAGGATTTAGAACTTGATCAGGCGCATTTGCTGCTTGGCAGTGTACCTGAATTCGGGCTGATTAACCCTGAACTAATTGTTTTATCCCCGGGAGTATCTCCCAAGCTCTCCCTTGTACAGATAGCCATCTCCCAAAACGTTTCTGTATGGAGTGAAGTCGAGTTGGCCATGTATGATTGCCCTGCGCTTTGTGTTGGGGTAACTGGCACTAATGGTAAAACGACGACTACGACCTTGATCGGTGAATTGGCCAAGCGAACCGGTCGCCCTACGGTCGTTGCTGGAAATATTGGAGTGGCTTTAAGCGGGCAAGTGGATGGAATGGGAGAAAACAGCATTGTTGTAGCTGAGCTTTCCAGTTTTCAACTGGAGTTTATTGATAAACTTCGTGTTCATGTGGCAATTTTATTAAATCTCACGCCAGATCATTTGGACAGGCATGGCACCTTGGAAGCTTATCTTGCGTCCAAAGCCCAAATTTTTAAAAATCAAACGGCTACAGATTTGGCGATCTTAAATTGGGATGACCCCTTAGTTCGGGGTTTGGGACCGCAAATGCGAAGTAGGATCTTGTATTTCAGTCCTACCTCATTTTTGCAGGATGGTATTAGTCTGTGGCATGACCAGATCGTGTATGCGGAAAAGGAAAAGAGGACAATGATTCCAATTATTTCTCCGAAGGAGCTCCATCTCCGTGGCGCCCATAATCTGGAGAATGTCATGGCGGCTGCGGCGGCAGCGAAAGCGTTAGGCCTTTCTTGGACTGAGATTGCCGAAGGGCTCCGTCAGTTCAAAGGGGTGGAGCACCGAGAGGAAATTGTGGGGACGTATGAAGGGGTCCTTTTTGTGAATGATTCTAAAGGGACCAATACAGATGCAGCCACCAAGGCTTTACTGGCGTTTGAGGAACCTTTGGTGCTGATTGCAGGGGGGAAAAACAAGGGACTTGATTTTCATGATTTCATGAAGGTTGTTCGGGTTAAAGTTAAAAGCCTTATTTTACTGGGGTTAGCGGCAGATGAGCTGGAACAGGCGGCGAGGGATGAAGGCGTACAAACGATTATTAGGGCCACCACTTTTGAGGATGGGGTTGAAAAAGCAATAGCTGAAGCGGTCCCAGGAGATGTCGTATTGTTATCCCCGGCTTGTACAAGTTGGGATATGTTTAAAAGTTATGAAGAAAGAGGGGAATTGTTTAAGGAGTTAGTGCGTAGGCATTATAGAGAACCCATTTAACAATAAGGGGGAAACTATACATGCGTAGGCATAGGCTTCACCGACCTGATCTCGTCTTGCTTGGGGCTATTGTGGCTTTGTTAGGGATAGGGTTTATCATGGTCTACAGTTCAAGTGCTGTTAGGGGGTATATACAGTTCGATGATCCCTATCACTTTCTTAAGATGGAGATAGTATGGGTTATTATGGGGCTCGTGGCGATGATTGTGAGCATGTGGGTGGATCTGCGTTTGTTGCGTAGATTTGCTATGCCGGCCCTTTATCTGGCGATTGCTTTATTGGTTGCAGTCAAAATCCCGGGTATCGGACGCAGAGTCAATGGCGCTGACCGTTGGATCGGGCTTGGGCCGTTGTCGATTCAGCCTTCTGAGGTGATTAAGCTTTCCATGGTGTTAGTGATGGCCCATGTTCTGGCTCTTGATCCTCATAAGATTCAATCGTTTCGCAAAGGGGTTTTGCCTATTCTCGGATTGATGGGGTTGATCGCAGGGCTGATTATGCTCCAACCTGACCTGGGAACGACTCTAGTCATAGCTGCAACAACGTTTTTCATGCTGATTGCGGCAGGAGCGAGGGCGAGGCATATTCTGGCTTTAGCAGGCACAGGGCTCGGCTTAGTAGTTGCAGCTATTGCTGCTGCACCTTACCGAATGCGGCGTATCTTTGCCTTTATGGATCCTTGGGCAGACCCGTTAGGAAACGGTTATCAGACGATTCAAGCGCTGCTAGCGCTGGGTCCGGGTGGATTGTTCGGTTTGGGCTTAGGGCAAAGCCGTCAAAAATTTCTTTATTTGCCCGAAAATCATACAGACTTTATCTTTGCCATGATCGGAGAGGAATTAGGTTTTATTGGTGCGAGCCTCGTAGTCTTGCTTTTTTTCCTCTTTGCCTGGCGAGGTTTTCGGGTGGCAATGAGGGCGCCGGATGAATTTACGGGTTTTCTCGCGGTTGGATTAACCGCCATGGTTTCGATTCAAGCGATGATCAACATGGGTGTCGTGAGCGGGGTATTGCCAGTCACCGGGATTACGTTACCATTTATTAGTTATGGGGGAACCTCGCTTGTCTTTACAATGCTTGGTGTCGGTGTACTGCTAAATATTTCCAGGGAAGTAAGGTAGGAAGGGGTAACGATGGTGCGTGTAATCTTGACCGGCGGTGGAACAGGTGGACATATATATCCGGCATTAGCTATTGCCAAAGGTTTGAAGGCTCGTGATGCTGAGATCGAAATTCTCTATGTTGGAATCCGGGACGGGATGGAAGCTCGCTTGGTGCCAGAGGCTGGTATCAAGTTTGAGGGGATCTCTGGCCAAGGCCTTCCGCGCCGCTTGAGTTTGGATGCTATAAAAGTCATAGGTAGTAGCGTCAAGGCTCTTTGGGAGACCAAGAAAATATTACGTCAATTTCATCCGGATCTTGTGGTGGGTACTGGGGGATATGTTTCAGGGCCAGTCGTTTTGACCGCTGCATTTTTTAATGTTCCGACCTTACTCCATGAACAAAACGCTTTGCCTGGGATTACGAATCGGATTTTAGCGCGCGTTGTACGCCGTGTCATGGTGACTTTTCCTGAAAGTATGAAGCGTTTTGGCGTTGAAAAAAAACTGGAACTCGTTGGGCTCCCGGTTCGCCCGGAAATTGGACATGTGTCTCGAGAAGCAGGTGCAAAGCATTTTAAGTTGCGATCGGATCGCTTGACCTTACTGGTGACAGGTGGGAGCAGAGGTGCTCGAACTATAAATCAGGCCATGATCGAGGTTTTGGCGCATTTGGCAAAACACTCGAATATTCAGGTGATCTGGGCAACCGGAAAAACGACCTATCTGGAAACCATTGAAGAGTTAAAGAAACGGGCAATTTCCTGGAAACGTCCGGAGTGGCGAGTGCTGGAGTATTTGAAAGACATGCCGGAAGCTTTAGCCTGCACGGATTTATACATCGGGCGAGCGGGGGCAGCTTCTCTGGCTGAGTTGATGGTTGCTGGTATTCCCGGTCTGTTA
Organism: Candidatus Desulfosporosinus infrequens; assembly: GCA_900290375.1. Classification (GTDB taxonomy): domain Bacteria; phylum Bacillota; class Desulfitobacteriia; order Desulfitobacteriales; family Desulfitobacteriaceae; genus Desulfosporosinus; species Desulfosporosinus infrequens. The sequence continues at coordinate 6,193 of OMOF01000064.1, read as the reverse complement.
ATTCCCTATCCTTATGCGGCAGAGAATCATCAAGAACATAATGCCCAGGCGCTGGTTCAAGTGGGTGCAGCGAAATTAATTCTGGACTCAGAATTAAACGGAGAACGATTGTGGAAAGACGTGGAGGAAATGATCTCTCAACCTAAACTGCTTACTAAAATGGGAGTTGCTGCTCAGACCTTGGCGCAACCGCAGGCTTTAAACAAAATTGTGGACCTTTGTTGGTCAACTGCTTGGCACTAGTCGAGGTCCGATGCGCGAGATTCGAAGTTTGTAATCAGAAACCTGAAACTGGATAGGGCAATGCACGAAGTGCAAAATCCTAAATTCGAATCTCGCGCATCGTGCCTTGTGCCTTGTGCCTCGAATTCGCTCACACCTTTTTACTCCAATGCATAGCATATGGCAGGAAACAAAGGAAAGGAGTGAATAAGGTGTGGCCAAAGAGAAAGATACAATTGGTTGCCTCTTCTGCGGCTCCCGGAATCGACGGAGTACGGGCCGTTTTAAAAGAGATCCAGCTGGAATTTTCTGAAGTCGAGCCGAGTATTGAGGATTTAAACGAAGGATGTGCAGAAAATTGGTTTGAGAAACCATTTGACGGTACGTTCCAGGCCACTTCCTCGTCCGAGAAATCAGGTCCCGCGACGGAATTGGTCTTCTGGCCAGGAGGGGCGGAAAATGATTTTTGGCGAAGGAAGGCTCTCACGCAAGGAATGAATCAGCAATCCATTCAATCGTTTATACATAATATCTTAGAGGGTGAACAAGTGTTGCTGGTTTCTGAACCGATGGTTTTCGTTGAAGGTCGTCCCTTGTTAGGGCATATTTTAAACGAGGCCGGATTTGAACCAACTATTCTTTGGCAGACAACGGATGGGAAATGGCAATGCGAAAGAAGGCAGGGCTTACATTGGCTAATTCCAGAGTCCTGGTGGGCGGAGATCAGGGATGAAAATAAACTGGAAAGAGGAACTTTGCGAGGCGAGGAAACAGTGACTTGGGTGGTTCGTGAAAACGGGGTTGATTTTTATCATACGCAAGGGGGTTTGAAATTTGTTGGCAAAATGCCTAGGTGGTCGGAACCGTCAGAAGAGCAAGTGGTTTACCAAACCATAGCTAAGTGCCTAGACATAGGAGTTTCTTGGCTAGATATTCGGTTGGCCCTTAGCTTTCTTTGGAATAGCACAATAATGACGGATAACTTGAGGTGGAACGACGATGATTTTGGATGGAATGCCAGGACGTGTGGAGAAAAACTACCCTCTGGACCGTTTGAATACGTGGAAGATTGGTGGGCTCGCTGAGGTAGTGTATTGGCCCCAAACTATGGCGGATATGTCGGACGTATGGCAGCGCGCCCAAGAAGCAAAAATTCCAGTTTGGTTGATTGGGCGAGGCTCAAATCTTTTGATCCCGGATGAAGGGCTTCCAGGAATTACGTTGGTGACCACGTCGCTACGCGCAATTGAATGGGGTGAGTATTCGGTTCGAGTTGAAGCAGGATACACTTTAGCTCGTTTAGCTCAAGAAGCAGGAGAACGAGGGTGGAGCGGTCTGGAGTTTGCTCGGGGAATCCCGGGTTCTGTGGGCGGTGCTGTCATGATGAACGCTGGTGCACATGGCGGGGAAATGGCCGCTCATATATCTAGTGTCACTGCGCTTTGGGCAGATGGTACTGTGAAAAAGCTAGAACGGGCCGAACTAGAATTTGCTTATCGGTTCTGCTCTTTACGCGGCAACGCCTGGGTGGTAGAGGCTCAACTTGCGTTTTCTCCAGGGGATCATGAGCAGATTTTGAGCACCATGAAGGAGAACATAAGTACTAGAGCGGTCAATCAACCACTGGAAAAACCTAATGCGGGGAGTGTTTTTCGTAATCCGCCCGGTGATTCAGCGGGTCGCTTAATTGAATCCGCTGGTTGGAAAGGGAAAAGTATTGGCGGTGCCCAGGTTTCCGAGAAACACGCTAATTTTATTGTCAATACGGGCAATGCCAAGGCTAAGGATGTGCTCGCTTTAATAAAGGCTATTGCCAACGATGTTCACTCGAAATTTGGGATTAAATTGCAAACAGAAGTAGCGTACTTTAACGAGGCGCGAGGCTCGGGGCACGAGGTACGAATCGAAAGCGAACAAAGTTCGCCGGAATGATTCATCTCGCAAAGCTTTAATTACCACGGCTTAAATTCGTTCTTCGATTCGCAGAATCGCATTCACAAATCGAGCAGCGAGCTTCGTGTTTCGTGCCTCGAATATCGAATAAAAGGGGGGTAAGATCATGGCGTTGGATCGCTATGTCATCACTGGAAAACAACGGTTAAGTGGAAATATTCGGGTAAGTGGGGCGAAAAACTCTTCCCTTCCCTTATTGGCAGCAACCTTACTTGCCGAAGGGACATCAACCCTATTAGAAATTCCGAATTTAGCTGACATTAAGCATATGATTGAGGTGCTTGAGCACCTCGGCTGTGGAGTTGGGCGTCAAAATGAGGCTATGCTCATTGATGCTGGGGGATTAGAGTTTTGTGATGTTGATGAAGGCCTGATGCGACAGATGCGTGCTTCTAATCTTATCTTAGGCCCGCTCTTGGCCCGAAATGGACGGGTGAGACTATCCAGACCAGGAGGGTGTGCCATCGGTTCACGTCCGATGGATCAACACATTAAAGGGCTTCAACAACTGGGTGTGAAGGTTAAAGAAAGACATGGGTATATCGAAGCTTGGGCAGATCGGTTACAGGGGGCCGATGTCTACTTAGATGTTCCGAGTGTTGGTGCGACAGAAAACATTATGATGGCTGCAGTATTAGCGAAAGGAACTACTATGATTCGTAATGCCGCACGCGAACCGGAAATTATTGATTTGCAAAATTTCCTCAATAAGATGGGAGCAAAAGTACGCGGAGCAGGCATGGATGTACTTCGGATCGATGGGGTGGATAAACTTCATCCTGCCGAACATATCGTCATCGCGGATCGTATCGAAGCTGGGACGCACATGGTTGCAGCCGTCATGACTGAAGGAGATGTGGTGATTGAGAATGTTGTACCAGAACATTTGGAACCGGTTATTGCTAAAATACGTCAAGCAGGAGCTAGCGTGACCCTTCTGGATGATTCAGTTCGTGTTCAGCAGCGGGGAAGAATTCTGGGTGTGGACCTTAAGACAATGCCATATCCCGGGTTTCCGACGGATATGCAGCCGCAGTTTATGGCGATGCTCTCGTGCGCGGAAGGAACGAGCATCATTACGGAAACGATCTTTGAAAACCGTTTTCAGCATGTGGATGAGTTACGTCGTATGGGAGCGCAAATTACTGTTGAGGGGAGAACGGCAGTTATCCGTGGAGTGGAAACGCTGGAAGGGGCATTCGTGGAGGCCACGGATCTTCGGGCGGGTGCAGCGCTCTTCTTGGCAGCACTAGCTGCGGAGGAAGTAACTGTACTTGAAAAAGTAGATTATATTGATCGTGGCTATGAAAATTTAGAAGAAAAATATCGTCAATTGGGTGCGAAACTTCTGCGTGTTACCAAGAATGTATAATGGCGAGGGGCACGATTAACAAAACATAAAGCGCGAAGTGAAGGCGAATAAAGTTCATGGAACGACAAAAGGCTCGAAGTGTAATTCGTATTTTGATGTACAGAATTAGTTTGCAATTCGAGCCTCGTAGCCGAAACAGTACGTATTTTGTCGATAAAAGTTCTCCAAAAAGACATGACAGAATAGGACTGTATTCGTTATACTGGGAGAAGGAGGAATTGCGAAGTGCAACCCAAAAAAATGAATACGTCCTTTCTTTATGTTGCTGTCTTGACGATTCTGCTCGCACTGGGTTTAGCGCTATTTTTGCGCTCCAGTGCTTTTAGGGTTCAATATGTAACAGTGCAAGGCCTTAAGTTGATCCCGGAAAGCGAAATTCTAAAATTAGCGAATGGGATTCAAGGACAAAATTTGTTACTCTTTGATCAAGAGGGGCTCAGTTATAAAATTTCATTACATCCTCTAGTTCAAAGTGTTCAGTTTCAGCGGAAGCTGCCCCACACACTTGTCATCCAGGTGACTGAACGAACCCCAGTCGCCTTGGTCGTTGTCCCGAAGGGGGTCGTGGAAGTCGATGCACAAGGTACTTTTTTACGTCGTTTAGAGAGTTGGCCTAAAGCTGATGAACCGGTGATTACAGGAATTAATCTTGCGGATTCAGTTGGACCAGGACAAAACTTAAAGAATCCTTCCCTCACGGCATCGCTTAATCTACTGGGACAAGCTCCTGCAGGATTGCTTGCTCAGATCGGAGAACTCCATGTTGATTCTATTCAACAAATGACACTGTTTTTGACCAGCGGAGTAGAAGTCCGTCTTGGACAAGCTAACGACTGGAAAGAGAAATTAAATGCGTTGCTTCAACTTGTAAGCGACAAGGGGTATATAGCGTTTCAACAAGGGGTACGATATATTGATTTTACGGCGGCGAAGCCAGTAATTGGCCGCTGAGTCAGGGAGGACAAGTAAGATGTGGTTACCGATTTTAGGCTTAGTTTTGGGATTGGCTATCGGGTATGTCAGCCCGTTTTCAGTCCCGATCGAATATGCTAAATATTTATCTGTCGGAATATTGGCAGCGCTAGATTCCGTTTTAGGTGGAATACGCTCTGCACAGGAAGATCATTTCGACAGCGCAGTGTTTTTGACCGGCTTTTTTAGTAATATGCTTCTGGCCGCCTTTTTGGCGTACGTTGGAGATCGTATTGGAGTGGATCTCTATTTGGCAGCAGTTGTAGCATTTGGTGTAAGGTTATTTCAAAATTTAGGAAGTATTCGGCGTCATCTGATAAAAAGGTAGGTGCACGATGCATAAAATTTTCGCTTAATAAAGGAAATAAGCATAAACATATAGAATTGAATACCTTGTGTGAATTTAAGGTACTTAACGATTGATATAGCACGTTTATAAGCATGTTTCACGCCTGTTTGCAGGACAAGCAAGCGTTTGGACGACAGAGTTGAAGAATAGTTATAACCTGCACTTTTCCAAAGGAGGGCAGGTCAGAATGAAGCGAGGGGGTTAAAGCCTAAATGCTAGAATTTGATACAAACCTGAATCAATTTGCGGAGATTAAGGTCATTGGTGTCGGTGGCGGTGGAAATAATGCAGTAAATAGAATGATAACTGCCGGCTTGCAAGGGGTAGATTTCGTTACAGTAAATACAGACTCCCAGGCCTTACAGCTCTCCCGCGCAGGTCAAAAAGTGCAAATTGGGATTAAATTAACGAAAGGACTTGGTGCGGGAGCCAATCCGGAAATTGGTGCTAAAGCAGCTGAAGAAAGCCGTGAAGAAATCGCTAAAGCCTTAAAGGGAGCGGATATGGTCTTCGTCACAGCTGGAATGGGAGGCGGCACTGGCACTGGAGCGGCACCCATTGTGGCGGAAGTTGCCAAGGAAATGGGAGCACTGACGGTCGGTGTAGTTACTCGTCCGTTTACCTTCGAAGGACGTAAACGAGCGATGCAGGCAGAAAAAGGAATTGCCGATCTTAAGAGTAAAGTGGATACGCTCATTACAATTCCCAATGATCGTTTGTTGCAAGTGGTGGACAAACATACCACGATTCATGAGGCTTTCCGCATCGCTGATGATGTGCTCAGACAAGGGGTGCAAGGGATTTCAGATTTAATAGCAGTTCCTGGCCTGATAAATTTGGATTTCGCTGATGTTAAGACTATCATGTCGAATACGGGTTCCGCCCTGATGGGCATTGGCCAAGCGACTGGGGAAAACCGTGCAGGGGATGCTGCCCGTAAAGCAATTTCTAGCCCATTATTGGAAACCTCGATTGAAGGGGCTAAGGGGGTGCTTCTGAACATTACGGGCGGGATTAATTTAACCCTCTTTGAAGTGAACGAAGCTGCAGGAATTATTGCGGACGCCGCAGACCCCGAAGCGAATATTATCTTTGGCGCGGTCATTGATGAGAACCTCAAGGAAGAAATCAGAGTCACCGTCATCGCCACCGGGTTTGATCAACAATGGGCCGGGTTTGGTATTCCTCCAGGAAAAGCCCAGGAAAACATTATTAAACCGGTCGCGACGGAAGTCGATATCGATATCCCAGAATTTTTAAGGCGTCGGCGTTAGAGGAAGGTATAAAGCTTAAACATTCCCAATCTTAAAATAAAGAGCCTAACA
>OMOF01000414.1 GCA_900290375.1 Candidatus Desulfosporosinus infrequens | reverse complement strand
TATATTCAGATATGGTTCACAACCCTGTAAAGGCCACTCTCTTTGCACTAGAACAGGTATTAGCTTTTTCTGTGCCCTTACTATCAATCCTAATTCTAAGGTTACTTAATCGTCGCCTCGTTCAATGGGACACACTAATCTTGCTAGGCATGTTTCTGTCTGTTCCGATGTTGCAAATTATTATGTTAATGACAGGAACAACATTCGCGTGGTTAAGATATTTTATGTACGTTCTACCGGTGTCAGTCGCATGGCTGCCATATGAGTTAAGCAAGGTAAAGCGCAAATGGCAAGTGATCATTCCTTTAATTGCGATGATCGCAAGTTATGGTATACTTTGTTATGCCATAACTCAGCCTTCGATTGCTCCTGAAGAAAATACATACTTACAGGACTTAATTGGAAACTACAATGAAAGGTACTATGATTGGAAACAACAGAACGAAATAGCCAGTTACTTGGATGAAAATTATTCGTATAGTACCATTTTAGTTGATTCATCCTCTGCGTTTTTTGTTATTTTGCAAAGTAAATTTCCCAAGCGTTTTTATATTTCTAGCGATAAGGATTTCAATAAAGCTGTTTCAGACCCGAAAGAATATAAAGTTAATTATATTCTTATACCTAATCCTAAACTTGTAAAGGATATAAGTGTCATCAATAGAGTCTATCCGAATTTATATAACCAGGGTGCAGATGGAGTAGAATTCGTTAAGGAGTTCGGAAAAGAATGGAGAATTTATAAAGTTAACTAGGAACGTCTCCCATTGGGTTAAAGAAAACTGTGTTCTGAGAATTTAAATAAACTGTAAATAGGGGTAATAAGCCATGGCAAAAAAAATTCGTGAACAAGGAACCCAACGAGTAGATAGAACGCTAGTTTGGCTGATGGGAATCACTGTGTTCGTGCTGGAGTGTGTAGTAGGTTATTATATAAACGTTTATGTAGGAAACTATGAGGGTGATGGTATCAGTCGAGTCGCGAATGCGTTTTATGTTCTCTACAGTCGAAACCCTCACCTGGGTGCCATTGGATTTATCTGGAATCCACTTCCAAGTATGGTGGATTTGGTATTCTTGCTGTTATATCCCTTGATACCGGTTATGGCCACAAAAGGAATTGCTGGTTTACTGATGAGCGCATTATTCGCGTCATTAACTGTGAGCGTTTTAACTAGGGCTTTTATTCAGCGTTGTCTTCCACGTTGGTGCGCTGTAATTTTCCCTTTGTTATTCTCCCTAAATCCTATGATTTTTATATATGGGTTAAATGGTTTGAGTGATGCGCCATTTGAATTCTTCGTGATACTGAGTAGCATTTCTTTTTTAAATTGGTTTGACGAACATCATATGGGTGATTTGGTGGTAACAAGTTTGGCGCTGGGATTGGCCTTCTGGTGCAGGTACGAAGCAATAACCTTTGGCTTCAGTCTGTTTCTTGGCTGTGTCATTGCTACAATGTTGCTTTACAGAAAGGCAATTCCCCCTGATCAAAGGCAATTTCGCTACAGATGGTCGAAAATGGAAGGAGTGTTAACGGTTATCGCCTCACCGATAGTGTACTCGGTAATCGTCTGGGTGCTGCTAAACTGGTCCATTATGAAAAATCCTCTGTATTTTTTGAACGGA
>OMOF01000804.1 GCA_900290375.1 Candidatus Desulfosporosinus infrequens | reverse complement strand
AGGGAACGTCTGTTTTATCTGGTGAAGTTGACAACCCACGTGAAAGCACAAGGAATGTCAAGATTAATGAAAAGGTGATTAACAAAGCGCCTTTGAAGAATTGGACGTAGGTGGTGGAGGCCATACCTGCAGTTGCCACGATGGCAATAACAATAATCCCAACCATTATAACTCCGGCTTCATGAGGCAAGCCGAGCAAAGGGGTTACGAGCGTTCCTGCACCAACCATTTGAGGTATCAAATAAAACATTGAAACCAAAAGGGTACTAATTGCTCCCATAAGCTTGATACCCTTGGAATTGAATTTACTATCAAGTGCATCGGTAAAGGTATATTTTCCGAGCCGTTTCATAGGCTCTGCTACAATAAACAAGGCGACCATCCAACCTGCGAGATAACCAATGGCATACAAGAATCCATCAAATCCAAATGTGGCTATCAATCCACAAATTCCAAGAAACGATGCCGCAGAAAGGTAATCTCCAGCAAAGGCAATCCCGTTTACTGACCAGTGAATTGATCCACCGGCAGCATAGTAATCGGTCGCCGACTTTGATTTACGAGCAAAATAAAAGGATATGAAGAGCACGGATATAACAAAACGTACGAAAATGGCGATAGCCCCTGGTGAAGCCGTATAATTCATCTCTTATGCCTCCCTTCAACTTTTCGTGAACATCAATTAACGTTTACCACTAACCTCAGTTAACTTCTCAGCGTTTGTACATATTTGATTGTAGATAATCGCTAAGACAAGTGCTAAAATAATCAGCCCAAAACCATACACAATTGCTACGTTTAAGTCCCCAACACTAATTCGCATAACAGGATTATCAAAAACGTTGATTAAAATAAATCCAGCGTAGATAACAGTATAGATAACAAACATGACGACCCCTAACCGAGCCTTCTTTTTATCCAGAGTTTTATTTTCTTTCCATTGGGTTGCTGGTCCATGTGACATATCTTCACCTCCTCTCCATATTGAAGTTTAAGATGTAAGGGTTAAATCTCCCGTTTTTGCGCGGGAAAGCTTTTAAAGTCTCATGGGTGACAATCAATTGAAGATTTACCATATCATATTCTGATTGCGAAGAAATATGTTCACCTCCTTTCATATTGAATTTCTGAGTGAAAGGATTATATTTCCCGCTTTTAAGGCGAGAAAGCTTGTAAAGTCTTGAGGGGCGACAAGGTTCCGAAGGATTAACCATATCATAATCTGATAGACGGGAAATTGCAAGATAATTTTCAAATAATTCAAAATAATCAATAAATAAATGCAAATCAGAATAGTCAGATAATTAATTCGTCAGAGTTATTCAGTTCGTCAGAGTTATTCAGACGGTAAGAAAAGGAAAGACTCCAC
>OMOF01000074.1 GCA_900290375.1 Candidatus Desulfosporosinus infrequens | reverse complement strand
AACGGGGAACCACAGATTACACATGAAAAGAACGATAAGAGAAACCACAGATTAACACAGATTAACACAGATTAACACAGATTAAGAAGGATTAAGTATAGAAAAACGTCGCATATGGGAGTCGGTGAAGAAACGATAATTATCAATTATCTCAAAGCTACAGGATTAAATCGGGCTTTTATCAACTTTGTCGAATATCAATTGCGTTACAAAGCGATTTATATTTTAGAGCTAAAAATGTATTTTTTAAAATCTGTGTTAATCTGTGTTAATCTGTGGTTGATTAACTGAGTACCTGAATAGTCAAGGTTAGACTTGGTTCACATAAGAGTTAGATGCGAAAAGCCTCGTATAGGGGAGGGATAAAAAATGACGAAACAAGCAATCCGTGAGAAAAAAGAAATACCAGTCTATGGCATGAGCTGCCAGCATTGTGTCAACGATGTGACTAAGATCTTAGAAAAACTCCCGAGTGTGGAGCATGTTCAGGTGTCGTTAGAGGATTCGACGGCTACCTTTGATTGGGAGCCAGACAAGGTCAATCTATCCGATATCCGTAGAGAAATCGAGGAAGCTGGTTTTTCGATGGACAAGCCAGTTGATGCCCAGGTAGAAGAGGAAAAGACGGTTAGTTTTATACCTCTTGAAGCGATTACATCGGCTGCGGGAGATCAAAAACAACAGTTTAAAATTAGTGGGATGACTTGTGCGAATTGCGCTTTGACCATTGAAAAGGGTCTCCAAAAGATGCCCGGGATTAAAACGGCTGCTGTCAATTTTGCTTCGGAAAAACTAATGGTGGAATTGGATCCCAACCTGGTTAAAGAAGAAACTCTTCTTGCCAAGATCAAGGATCTTGGGTATGCTGCGCAAAGTGAAAACGTAGGAAAGCAACAGTTTAAAGTAGGCGGAATGTCGTGTGCGAATTGCGCCCTAGCGATTGAGAAAAAGCTTAGAGGTACTCCTGGAGTACAAAGTGCGTCTGTAAACTTCGCGGGTGAAGCGGTGACGGTAGAGTTTGATCCAAGTGTTGTCAATATACAGGAAATCTTTGCGCAAGTACGAGATGCTGGCTATACTCCTATCGAGAACAAGGACGAAAACCAAGACGATCGTACCGCGCTTAAACAGCGCAATTGGCTCATATTTAGCGCAATTCTAGCACTGCCTATTATGCCACTCATGTATCTTCCCATGGCGAGGCCCGTGATGTATACGATCCTTGCTTTGGCAACTATTGTCCAGTTTACGGCAGGTTGGACATTTTATCGAGGAGCTTACCACGCCTTGAAAAACCGCTCAGCCAATATGGATGTCTTAGTTGCTTTGGGGATTACTGCTTCTTATGGGTATAGTCTGATGACCACTTTACACATGTTCTTTCCGTCTCTTTTCTTCGAAGGTCCTAATTTCTTTGATACCTCAGCCTTGTTGATTACCTTTGTACGTTTTGGCAAATATCTTGAGGCCAAAGCAAAAGGGCGGGCTGGTCAGGCCTTAAAACGACTGTTAGAGTTACAGGCGGATAAAGCGCGCTTGATTGTGGATGGCGAAGAAAAAGAAGTGGCCGCGTCTGACCTGAAAATCGGTGATGTTGTCATCGTTAAATCTGGAGAAAGAATTCCCGTAGACGGCGAGATAATTGAAGGACAAGCCAGTATCGACGAGGCCATGCTGACCGGTGAATCCATACCGGTTGATAAGGGCGTGGGAGCTCCAGTGATTGGTGCGACAATCAATCGGTCAGGCAGTATTAAAGTAAAAACGACCAAAACAGGAAAAGATACGGTGCTTTCCGGGATCATCAAAATGGTGGAAGATGCCCAGGGGGTAAAACCACCGATTCAACGGTTGGCAGATACTATTGCCAATTACTTTGTTCCGACGGTTGTCTCTATTTCAATCATAACCTTTCTAGTTTGGTATTTTGGGTTGCATAGACCGTTCGTTTTTGCCTTTACGGCGGCTATTGCTGTTTTGGTGATCGCCTGTCCCTGTGCTTTGGGACTGGCTACGCCTACGGCGATTATGGTTGGTAGCGGAGTGGGCTTAAACCGAGGTATTTTATTTAAATCTGCAGCTGTCCTCGAAGGGATTGCCAAGTTACAAGTGATTGGGTTTGATAAAACAGGGACGTTGACCAAAGGAACTCCTGAAGTGACAGATATCGTACCCTATGCTGATTGTTCAATACAGGATGTCCTCTTAATTGCGGCAGCAGGTGAAAATCCCTCCCTTCATCCATTGGCTCAGGCGGTTGTCGCAAGGGCTAAGCAAGAGCGTCTTGCAATTCGTGAGGTAGCAGATTACAGCGAAGAAGGAGGTTATGGGGTTACCTGCACCTATGAAGGACAGTCATTACTGATTGGAAACATAAAGTTAATGCACTTGAACAGCATCGATGTTCAGGCAGCAGAACAGGATTTTCTGCGTCTGGCTGAATCAGGCAGAACAACCAGCTTTATTGCCTTAGATCGCCGTGTGGTTGGACTCATAGCTCTAGCGGATGTCGTTAAAGAGAGCAGCAAAGAGGCCATTGACCGGCTGCATCAGTTAGGCTTAAAGACCTTTATGATTACGGGAGACAATCAAAAAATCGCTCATATAGTCGGCGACCAGGTTGGCATCGATGAGGTTATTGCCGAAATCTTACCGCAAGATAAAATTAATATTATCAAGAAGTATCAAGACCAAGGCTTTAAGGTAGCGATGGTGGGGGATGGAATTAATGACGCTCCAGCCTTAGCCCAATCCGATATCGGAATTGCCATAGGTTCAGGGACTGATGTGGCCAAGGAAACGGGGGATGTGGTGTTAGTCCGCGATGACCTTCTTGATGTGGAGCGGGCTATCCGTTTAGGACGAAAAACACTTAGTAAAATCAAGCAAAACCTTTTCTGGGCTTTGCTTTACAATACTATCGGTATCCCAATTGCCGCTGGCGTGCTGTATCCTGTAACCGGGAAACTTTTACCGCCCGAGTGGGCAGGATTAGCTATGGCTTTCTCCTCTGTGTCCGTAGTGACCAGTTCTCTGATGCTGAGAAGGTATGACAAAAAATTAGACGGCTAGTCTAAGTGCGGACTGTAGAGAGCGCAGTATGGTTTCCTCTGCTGGCAGTTGAACGTGCCTTAATGAGGATTGGAATACAAAGTATTACTGAAGTTAATGGTCATCCGGTCTCTGGCCGCGGACTGCTGACTTCTGAAACTGGAGGTGAAAAAAATGAGCCAAACTATTCTTAAAATTGAAGGCATGACCTGTAACCATTGCAAAATGAGAGCTGAAAAAGCTCTGCAAGCAGTAAGTGGTGTTGAAAGCGTTAAAGTCGATCTCGAGGCCAAAGAAGCCGTTGTGACGGGTGCTGCTGAGCGTGCAAAACTCGTTAAAGCGATTGTAGAGGCAGGGTATTCCGTTGTAGGTTAAGACTTTACCCTACAGATATTAAGTGATCTTATAACTCGTCTTAATAAAAAGAACCGTCATTGGTTCTTTTTTATTTTTTACTATCGAGAATCTTCCTTTTGGAGAAGAATGAATACATTATCTTTGGATAAACTACCTTTGAGGTGATGATCATGCCCAGAAATGATGGCAATAAAGATAAAAATGAAGACTTGCAGAAAATGGAATTAACTATTCGCAACATCCATAAAAATGAAGAGTTTTTAGCGGAAAATGCGGGAGAACTCACACCACATCAAATAAAAGATGTTAGAGCCCATCTGGCCTCAAAGAAAAAACATCTTGATGAAACAAATGGAACGATTAAATAGGAGCGTGATGCTCCTTTTTTTTGATTATAAGCACTAAAATGATATACTGCACCATAGATAACCATACAACTTAGATGAATTTAGGTAAGGAGAGCTTATGATCGGTTGGAGGATTACTAAGACAGGAATTGCTGTGGCCTTATGTATTTGGATTGCACAATTACTCAATAGTAAATCGTTGGGTTTTTCCACCTCATCACAAGGAAATTCAAAAGGGCTCTTCAAAATAAATAAGAGGGATATCTTTTGATATCCCTCTTATCCGTAATTCGTTGTTTCCTTTTGAAACCGAATTAGTGTTAGATCTTAGATCCACCTTTTAGGTGTTCTTCTGCAAATTGGATCATCCGCTTGGTCATTTGGCCGCCGACAGAACCGTTTTCACGACTTGTGCGGTCANNTTTGCAACTTCATACTTGAATTGGTCCAATTGTTGTGAAGCTCCTTGGGCCGCTGGTGTATTAGTGTTTCTTTCTCCTGCCATTGCTGGGACCCTCCTTTAATAATGTTATTTGTAAACTGGAACATTGGAACATTCCTATTATGTGTTAGAGTGATTTAATTAGTCAGGTAATTATTTCTACAAAATAAAGAGCTTACCTTATCTGGATGAGAAGAAAAATTAAAGAGCTTTGCTTTCAAGCAAAGCTCTTTAAACGTATAAGGGCATGAGGCATGTGTAGATTGATTTTCACGGACATAGGGTTTAAGATAATACTATGTTGAAAATTTATGAGAGTAAATAGGAGGTGGGCCATGAATTTTAAAATGAAGGAACCGGTCAACACTTTGACCCATTTCATTCCATTTATAGCAGCTATTATTGGGCTGGTATTTTTGATAATTACTAGCAGAAGTAATATTTGGAAACTCGTTACTATGACGATTTATGGGCTTAGCGTGATTGTGCTTTATGGGGCGAGCTCAGTCTACCATGGGGTTCAGACCACACTAGAGCTAGAACTTTTGCTGAAGAAGGTCGATCATATAGCTATTTACTTTTTAATTGCTGGCTCGTATACGCCAGTTTTTTACTATGGACTGGAAGGGACATGGCGTTGGTCGATGCTCGCAGCAGTTTGGATTTTAGCTATTGTCGGAATGGCTTTGAAAATCTGGTTTATCCATGCCCCTCGTTATATTTCAGCAATTTTTTATGTCTCACTTGGATGGATTGCTCTAGTGCCTTTTTTACAACTTATTAAACGTTTGCCGAGTGGAGCAATAATCCTTATGGCCGTAGGCGGAGTGGCCTATACCCTAGGTGCTGTGATATATGCTACCAAAATCTTTGATTTCTTTCCAAGACGCTTTGGCTTTCATGAAATATTTCATCTGTTTATCGCAACTGGTAGTATTCTGCACTTCTTGATGATATGTATTTATATTTTGCCAATGAGTTAGACTTGCTTTTTATGAATCTTCCTCAGTACAATAAGCCATTGCGTCTTCAGCACTGTAATCCCAGTAGACGAGCTTTATTAAGCCACGGTAATACGAGTCGAATCCTTGTATTCCGGTCCAAACAATATTTTGAATTTGATCTTTAGAGGGTTCCGTATCGGCAAGATCAAGGAATGTTCGATACCGAATTTCACCATTATCTATATCCATTTCAAAATTACCATTGGCAAGTTCATAATTAGCTCTATTCATGAAGTCACATACTTCAAGGCGTTTGGAGTGTGGGACTTTTTGTTTAATATAGGTGTTGCAAAGTAAAGATTCTTGTTTTTCATCAACAAGAAGGAAAACATGGAAACGAGTGTTAATACCGGGAATTTCAAGTTTGATGATCTCATTCTTTTTGTCAAAATCAAATTTCCAGTCTTCTTGGCAAAGAATTTCAAAGAGCTTCTGGAACAAAGACATGGAACCTTCCTCCTTTTCTGAGTTAGATAAGCTAACAGATTCTACGTGGAGTTGGTAAATACCTCCTGATAATGGAAGAGAACGCCATGAAATTAAAGGAAATAAATTGAGGATATTCATTGGGGTATGGTATAATGAATCCTTACAATATTTGAAGTCTAAAATGTAAAATGTGAATAGAATGTATGACAAAAGATAAGTTTAAGGAGTTAACAACATTGAACCAAACGGATTTAAAGTTAGAAATTAATTCTCGAAAAACCTTTGCTATTATTTCTCATCCTGATGCAGGAAAGACAACATTAACAGAAAAATTGCTTCTATTTGGTGGGGCAATTCGCGAAGCTGGTTCGGTCAAAGCTCGAAAAGAGGAACGTTATGCCACGTCGGACTGGATGGAACTTGAGCGGCAGCGGGGTATTTCTATTACTTCAAGTGCCCTCCAATTCAAGTATCAGGGATACGTCATCAACATTTTAGATACACCGGGTCACCAAGATTTTAGTGAAGACACCTACCGTACCCTGACGGCAGCTGATAGCGCAGTTATGCTGATTGACGCGGCTAAGGGGGTTGAAACCCAGACGAAAAAATTGTTTCATGTCTGTCGCAAACGAGGAATCCCGATATTTACATTCATTAATAAATTTGATCGCAATGCAAAGGATCCCCTTGACTTGATGGACGAAGTGGAAAAGGTCCTCGGGATCGAGTCGTATGCTATGAATTGGCCAATCGGTATGGGCCCGGATTTTAAAGGAATTTATGACCGACAGACAGGGCAGGTTGAGCGGTTTATGGAAGGAAGTAGGAAGTCCAGCGCTAAGCCACCCGTATCAGGGGCTCTCAGCGATCCGACCGTGCAGGAAGGTATTGGAGAAGTCCTGCTTAAGCAACTTACTGAGGAAATTGAACTTTTAGATTTAGCTGGTAACACTTTTTCTCAGGAACGAGTGAATCGTGGAGAAGTGACACCAGTGTTTTTTGGGAGCGCACTCAATAACTTCGGCGTCCCTAACTTTTTGGGCAGCTTTCTAGACCTTGCACCTGCTCCCCAACCTCGAAGCACGAATATGGGTGAGCTAGATCCAGAAACTCCTAGTTTTTCTGGGTATATCTTTAAAATCCAAGCCAACATGAATGCCCAGCACCGCGACCGCATTGCGTTTATTCGGATTTGCTCGGGCCGATACGAACGCGGTATGAATGTGATTCATACGCGTTCCCATCGCAGGCTCCGACTTGCTCAACCGCAGTTGCTATTTGCCCAGGAGAGAACAATTCTCGATGAAGCTTTTGCTGGCGATATTATTGGGGTTCATGATAGTGGACTTTTACGAATAGGGGATGTTCTTACAGAAAAAGACGGACTTCAGTTTGAAGCGATGCCCTTCTTTAGCCCTGAAAACTTTGCCCGTATCAATATTTCCAATGCCTTAAAACGCAAACAATTCATTAAAGGGATTCAAGAACTACAAGAAGAGGGGGCTATCCATGTTTTCCGTGATCTCCATGTAGGAGTGGAGGCTCCGATTATTGGCGTTGTCGGACAATTACAGTTTGAGGTGTTAGAATACCGATTGCGTGAGGAGTACGGCGTTCAGGTGAATATTCAACAGCTTCCTTTTGAAATAGTCCGCTGGGTAGAAAAAGATGAGAAGACGATTAAGTTGCTTACAGAGTCTAGTATGAGTACAGTAGTACTGGATAAAGATGAGAATTATGCTGTTTTGTTATTGGACGAATGGAAGGCGAAATGGTTAAGTGATCGTTATGAGCTCGAATTTTACATGCAACCGCAAGAATAGTTATCACTCGCAAAATAAATGATCAGAGTTTTTTCCTCTCAAATCTCAGCTGAAATGTTATTTTTTTAGTTATGAAAAAGGTCTGGCGGTTAGCCAGGCCTTTTTACGTTGCCAACTTTTAAAAAATCTACGCCAAAACACAACTCCACGATGTGTCGGCCTAGAAAGAGGGGATGGGCTCCGTGGACAAGGGCTGCTCATAGTTTACTATAAAGAGCTTTAGCAAGCTCTTTATGGCGTTTGGGTACTAAATGTATGATCAAGAAGTATATTCCCGCCGATGGAGTCTCCAATTTCACCATTGATCAGAATACACACGCCGTCAATTCCAGGTATTTGCGTCATTGACCAAACGATGGATTTGATGGTCATATCTTCAGCCAAAGCTCCACCAGGATAATCTTCTTGGATATCCTTACTAAAGTCGATTGTAGCGATGCCACTTCGGATAGTTAAAGAAAGTATTTTCGTTTTTGAGGAAATGGTACGAGTGCTAGTTCCTAAGAGAGGTCCCTGGATGAGTTGACTAATAACGAGGTTCGCTTTTTGGGAGATGCCTAGTTTTGACCATATTGATCGGCTAATATGACGATCTTCTGGGACGAGGCTATCTAAATTGGTGTTCAAAAAATAGAGTTTATAGGTATCCTCGCCAACAGATGGCGGGCCTTCTTGAGATGCTACAGCAGGTACGTTCTCCCGGACACCTAACGGAAAGTTTTTGAAATATTGATCTATTCCTGTGCCAATAGCTTCCGCGATCAAGTCGCGGTAATTGTCCAACAATAATAGTTTTCTTTCTCGAGGATTCGAGATGAACCCTACTTCTACGATCACAGAGGGCATTATCGTTTGATTAATAAGGTAATAGTCACCAGCTTTGGCTTTGCGCTTGTTATCGGGTTGAAGTCGAATAAGTTGTTCCTGAATAAGGTCTGCTAGTGCTTTTCCTGGAGCGGATTTTAGATGGTAATAGGTTTCCATCCCATAGATATTACGTTGGGGGAAGCTATTGGCATGAATGCTGATAAATAAATCGGCGTTATTTTCAGAAGCCAAATTAATTCTTTGGTTTAGTTCTGCTCTTTTAGCCATGCGTCCTAGGACAAAGCCAGGGAGAAAAAAATCCTTATCCACTTCGCGAGTCAGAATGACTTTGCATCCTTTGGACTCCATAACTTTACGTAAACGTAAAGAAATATCCAAATTAACATCTTTTTCTTTAAGCCCAGCATTTTGTGCTCCGGGGTCAGCTCCTCCGTGTCCAGGGTCAATAATAATAACTTTGTTTTTTAGGTCAGATGAGAATACATAATTAAATTTTGTTGACCCAATTCCTATCAATAAAATAAGCAGGCCTATAGCAGCCCAAAAAAACCAAGATTTTCGAACAAGCATAATGATCGGCCGCTGAAACATCTGCAGCACGCTCCTCCCTTGTAGTTTATTACTAAATGTATATTGTAAGAAGCAGCTTGCTAAACATAAATTAAAATAGCGTTGCGATAATAAATTTTATTTTAGTAACAAAGTGAATAAAAAGGAATAACTTATGAAATAATAGTTGACAGCACACACTGAAAATGGTATTATAACTGAGCGCCACAAAGACGCACAA
>OMOF01000261.1 GCA_900290375.1 Candidatus Desulfosporosinus infrequens | reverse complement strand
TTGATGGTAGGGGTTGCCATAACATCGGCAGCAGATAGAAGCCCAAAAAAGATGATCAGGATGAACAGTGGCAAGAAAATAAAAAGTCTACTTTTGATCATCAACAAAATTTTCCTTTCTATTATTTTGTTCTCAATTTGAGTAAGCATTATGCGTGAAAGCTTTTAGCAGCGTTACCCTTTCCTTATTTTAACTTGATCAGGCGACCATTCCCAAATATCATGCCGCTTAAATATTGGAATGCTTCTGGATAAAGAACACCAACCACATTAGAAACCGCAATGAAGCTATAGTAAATTTACACTTGGCGGTATCCTAATCACTCTCGAATTCATGCCAAAAAGGGAATTAGAAAGCCTTTAAAAATGTACTCCGATCTAATTTCGACTTAATTCACTTTAATTCCTGCATTTATAAATTGAAAAATTTAACAGTCATGAAGAACCTTTTTCGCCAATTTCTAGAGTTCGACACAGTTCTCCGGGTACTTCGACGCATCCTAACACATCTACTGTTCTTACAATACCTGTTGACTTCATTTCTACAAATTTTTGTTTTTCCCCATCTAGCTAGACTCTAAACCTCTGTACCTAATTTATCATTGATTCCTTCTTTTTCAAGGGTTCTGCTGCTCAGTTTGTTTACTGTGTAGTTTTTGGAGCATCTCGTGAATATCAGCAACCTGAAGTTCTAGATGATGGAGATGCCTTTGTACGTCGTCTATTTCTATCTCTGCTTTATAGTTAATGGAAAAGTCAACGACTGCCTCGTGTTTGTCCCGGATTGCTTGTCGGTTTTGACTCATAATAATGAAGGGAGCTTGAAATGCGGCAGTGAACGAAAGAATAAGATTGAGAAGGATGAATGGTGCGACATCAAAATGAAGTGCATTTGTTAAAGTAAGACTGTTCCATACCATCCAAAGAACGAGGAATACGGAAAAAATAATAATAAACTTCCAACTACCAGCAAAAAGGGCTACTTTGTCTGCTAAACGATCTGAGCGAGTCGTCTCACGATGATCTCTTGCATTAAGTTGAGTTAGAATGTGACTTTTATAATCATCTACGAGGCGATCAATGCGTTCGGCATTAGCATCACTAATAATTGGGGTTGCGTTCAGATCTTTTTTGGGCTTTGACATTAGTAACACCTCTTTATCAATTATTTTTTCTCTTACGTACATAAATAAAACGCCCTCCCATACCAAAACCGGGTGGGAGGGGTATTTACTACATGATGAAAAGAACTTTATTTACAGCGTGTGATTTTCAATTATATTTAAGCCGAAAACCATTAAGGGAATTTATGTATTTCTATAAAGAATTAGGGGGGTATTCCCTTAGCTCCACCAGTGGAGAGGTGATTAACCGTTCAGCGACCTAATTGGCCATGGGTGGAGTGCCTATAGCACCTACAAGGACAAAACCGCTATGCAAGTGGAGGGTGGTTGCCCCATGGTGGAGCTAAGGGAATACCCCCCAAGAATTAAATAAAATGAGTCGGCAAAACTAAACCACCGACAATCCAGCAATAATATGTAAAGGGCCGCATAGCGTTAATTTCTTTCTTTTTAAACCAGCGCATCAAGATGGGAACTGCAATGTAAGCAAAAATCCCTGCGAATAACCCGCCAGTAAGAGTGGTAAGGAACAAGCGTGGGACCTGTTTTTTTCAGTTTAGGGATTTTCAGTATGCTTGCCCCTTGCGCCACAACCGACTAACGATTTCGTCACATTCGTTTGTTCTATGAAGAAAAGGTTGGACAAATCTGCACACACTGATCATCTGATCAACAATACGTTGCGTGTTCGGGTAGTTCAGTGTTCAGATCCGCATTTTTAAAAAGAGTTATACGGTTTCAGACTTCTGGTATATTCGATGATCAGGAGCACACCATGATGTCTAGCCAAGGCTATTTACCTTGGCTTTTTTGTTCTATTACATCAATCAATTCATTGAACAATACTCCATCTTCAATTTTCTTGTCCATTTTACGGAGATATTTCAAAAACTCAATGGGAATACCTTCTTTCGAAACTTCGGTGGTTGCTAGGAACTCATTGATTAAGATCTTAATTGCCTTCATATCTTCCCTATTAACTACTTGCATTTAATCTCCTCTTTCTTCATTCCATAGCATTCACTCACGATATATAAGGGACGATCTCTTGCTTCATCGTAAATGCGTCCGATATACTCTCCGATAATTCCCATCATAGTCAGGAGAATTCCGGTCAACACCAGTTGCATAGCTATGACCAAATTCCACCCTGCGATAATGGCCGCGGTAGATAGTTTCAAAAGTAACATGCCCGCCAAGGAGATCGATCCCCAACAGATAAGAACGCCTCCAGCATAGCTGGCTATTTTAATAGGTTGAAAGGAAAAGGAAGTAAGTCCGTCCAAACTTAGCTTGATCATCTTTTTCAGAGGATACTTAGTCTCTCCAGCCAGTCGTCCATCCCTTTCATACTCAACCGCAGTTTGCCGGAATCCCACCCAACTCACCAAGCCGCGAACGTAACGGGTTTTTTCTGGCAGACGTTTCAGTTCCTCGCACACCCTTCGATCCAGCAAGCGAAAATCTCCGCTATCCGTTGGGATCTCGAGATCCGAAGAGGCCTTCAGGATTCGATAAAACAAACGGGCGGTTTGCTTCTTGAAAAATGTTTCTCCCTTCCGCTTTGTTCGTTTGGCGTAAACGACGTCAAACCCCTCTTTCCACTTCGCAATCATCTCCAAAATCAGTTCAGGTGGATCCTGCAAATCGGCATCAATCACAATGACAGCCGCACCTAACGCGTAGTCCATCCCAGCTGTAATGGCTATTTGATGTCCAAAGTTACGAGAAAATGTTATGAGTTTCACTGCATCGTCCTGTTCTCTGAATCCTTTGATCATAGCCGTCGTATGATCGCAGCTGCCATCGTTCACGAAAATCATCTCGTAAGACTCCTTTGTTGAATCCATCACCTTCTTCAATCGCCGATAGGATTGGTCAATGACAGCTTCTTCATTGTAGACGGGAATGACTATGGAATGGCGAATGTCTGCGTTCATACTCTTGCCTCCTACTTTTACGAATAATATCTGGCTCTACTGTTGACAACCCTTCATTTCATCCAACTAGCAAGACTTGAGACACCTTTTGCTACGATCAATGCAGGCATATCCGAAGCGAAACGCAACATGGTATCACGCTTGATTATGACTCCTGATACCGTACCTTTTAATGATTGTGCACAAAACCCCTAGATAGACTCAGTTGTGATGGACACTTGGTTTTTCTTTCTCGATATTTTTAGCAGCAACTTATCCATATTTATATACATAACCGGCACGAGGACAAGTGTCACTATGGTAGAGAGTGACAATCCAAACGTGATGACAGCCGCCATCGAGGACAGAGTCTCTGTTCCGCTTCCACCCAGAATAAGTAACGGCACCATGGCCGCCACATTCGTGACCGTCGTGAGAAGAATAGGCCTCAGACGTATTGATCCCGCCTCTAATAAAGCCTCAGCCAAGGGCTGTCCCTTATCTCGTAGTTGGTTTGTATAGTCTACGAGCACAATGGCATTATTTGTTACCAGCCCGACCAACATAACCATACCCATAATGGAGTTGATGTTCAAGGTGTTGTGAGTTAAATAGAGGCCCAGTATGGCTCCAACAAATGTCGGCGGTAAGGAAAACATAATTACAAAAGGGGTAAGCAAGGATTCAAACATACCAGCCATAACCATATAGACTAAAACTACCGAAGCCAGCAAACCATAACCCAACGAACTAAAAGCCTGTGTCTGTTGAAGGCCGTTCTGACCAAATCCGATCGCATAACCGGCGGGGATCTTCAGAGTTTTAAAGCGCTGGGTCAATTCGTCCTGCACTTGTCCTGTGGATGTTTCGAAAACGTTCGACTGTACGGTCGCACTACGCAATCC
>OMOF01000713.1 GCA_900290375.1 Candidatus Desulfosporosinus infrequens | reverse complement strand
TGGGGACTAGAATATGTACCTGGTTTTGCTGAACTTTTCTGTTTGATCCCGTTTACAAAGGCAGTATAAATCGCTTGGTTATTGGTAAAATCCTGAGCATCCAGACCGCCGCCACAAGCTTCTACGTCTGCAAATATAACCAGCTTGACCTTTGACCCGTATTTGTTACGCATATCATTAAAGGCATTATTTGCGGCTAAAGCTTGTTGTTGTCCCCATGCCGTAGCAGACGTTCCCGCAGGTGCCATACTTAACCCTGTCAAAAGCCAATAACCATAGACCCACGTGGCATTTGTAGCTCCGACACCATTAAAAAAGTTTCCACCTGCATCGTCCCCACCTGTAGCAGCATTAAAATGTTCAAGTGTCCCATAACCTAATTGACCGATATAAAAACTATTTCCGTAAGCATTAGAGCTTGTTCCAGAATCTACGCCGAAGTTCATGGCGGCCTGAGTATTAGTAGTTTGGTTCGCAATTGAAGACGATGAAGGCACTGTAATAGTTGCGTTAGCGTTGTTTTGCAATACCTGTATGGATGTGTTACTACCAAGTGTTAAATTAGATGGGCTGTTTACCACCACATTCGCATATGTTCCTTGCAGCGTAACTGTTTGACTTGAATTATTTGTGTAGGCATTTGCGATTGTTATCTGACCAAAGGAGCCTCCACCTGAGTTATCCAGATTGGCTGAGGAAGTTGACGTTGTCTGATTAATATTTGTAGTGCCACTTGATATGAGAAAGACATTACTGCTGCTTGAGATAATTAGGGCGTTGGATGTTACATTTTGCAAATCAATACTGAAACCTCCAGAAAGGATTACAATATTCGCTGCAGTGACATTTTGCAGAAGGGCCGTTCCTGTTGCCCCGGGATCGACGAATATTGTACCTTTTGACGTTACATTATTTAATGTAGCATTGTTGCCTTGAACGATAATACTATCATTTGTAGTTGAATTACTTATAGTGACATTATTTCCAGTTATTTTGAGTATTGAATTGATTGGACTTGGATTATTCGGGTCGGTTGGTCCTTGTGACGTATTATCTTGATTAATTACTTGCACAGAAGACACTTGGGCGAGAACATCTGAAGATACTACGGATTCACCGCCTAGAGCAACAACGTTAGGAGATAAATTAGCTAGGGCATAGACAGCGCTAGCGGAGGGTAGCGATTGTGCTGTTAACAGGATCGGTGATCCACTTTGAGCTGCCAGTGGTGAAACAGCCAAAGCATCTACGAGCGTCTCTCCATTGGCTAAATAGGTGCTTTTATAGTTCAAAATGCTCGCAAATTTCTCCAATACCTGTCTATTTGTATCATACCTGTCTATGCCCGCTACCCGCTCTACTGAACCTGGGAGTTGAGATGACACAGCATCACTGATCCCTCCTATCCCGCCTATGACATATATTTTATTAAGATTAGAGTTTAAACCGTTTAAGTAGCTGCTTACACTGCCAGATAGGGACGTTCCATAAGAATAGGGAATTGGCATACCTTGAGCACCAGCTATCGGTGATACGGATAGTGCATCTACTCCACTACCACCAACAAGGATGGCCTTGCTAATCTTTGCGCCTAGACTGGCTAGTTCATTCGCTATGTTTACCGATGTTTGCGATGCATCACTGCCACCAAGTATTTCTACATCCGTTATCGTTGGAATGGCCTTTACTTGTTTTATTACGTTTTGGAGATTTACACCTGGGCCACTCGTAATAGTAATAAAAACGGTTTTTACAGCAAGTCGAGTAAGTTCTTGCTGCGCAAAACTATTTAAGGAATCTTCTTCAGTTAGCAGTATGGGCGCGTTGAGTTTGGCTGCAAGTGGGCCTGCAGTTAATGCATCGATTAGATTTGAATCCATACCCGTAGCTAATACTGCATAGTTAGATGTCCCTTGCCAACCTGACTCGGCTATTTTTGCCGCTGTTTCATATCGATCACTGCCATAAATGCGAGTTATGTTTGAGATATTATTTGTTGCCGCCACTGCGGTGGTCGGCAGCAGAATACTTATTAAAGTTAAAAATAAGAAAATGCTACTAAATATTTTTTGATTGATTCCCTTCACTCTAATCCATCCTCTTGTTTCATTTTTTTGCACTTTTCTTCTAAATTCTTTCCTATGTATTCAAAACACGGAAATTTTATTAAAATACCCATTTATAAATTTAATAGTTTAATTATAGCACTGATTATGGTGTGATTCTCGAACAATATATGAAATATTCGTCAAGTTTTATCATTCATCTTTAGATGTCATTTCTATATATGAGACAAACTACCACGCACTCCACATGGTGCGTCTCTGTGCGTGGTTGTTACCTTCATTGTAAGTTTCTATAATAATTATCTTCTTGAGCGTCGAGACGTTTAACGGTGTACACGATTAGCG
>OMOF01000352.1 GCA_900290375.1 Candidatus Desulfosporosinus infrequens | reverse complement strand
GGGAACCTGCAACGTTAGAAGAGGATCCAATAGACGATAATCTGCCCATGCCCCCAGAAATGCCCGAAGACACTCTTGATAATCCTGGTGTATACGTTTTAGACGATCAAGAGCAGAAGACTCCCCCTCCCCACACAAGTTATTGTCCAAGCGTTTCGATTCCCATGCAACCTAAGAAAGATAACCCTTTTCAGAAAAAACCTTTGAATCCCTTTGCAAAAGATATAAGCGAAGAACGTCTGATCTCGGGCAAAACAAGGCAGAAGGTTGTACCGTTCGTGAAACCTATACAGTTTCCGGACAATATCGTGGTTATTTTTGGTACGAAACGTTATGTTGGCGTGACCACCGTCGCGGCGAACCTTACGCCATCGGGAGGGCTACTCATTAATCTCGGGCGGGGTGAGCAACCGGTAAACTGGCCGGAACATTTCACAGTTTGGCCAGTTTCAGGGGACCGTCGAGTAAATGAAATAGTGGCTATGGCCGAAACGTTTGATCAGGTTACGGTTGATCTTGGCCTGTACACCGAAGACTGCTTGGATGTTCTCAAGGCTGCCCAGAAAGTGATCTATGTTACGGATAATCAACCGAACACGTTAGGAGCATCCCTCCAGCAAACGGAAGCTCTTCCGACGGATAAGATGATACTGGCGATCAATAAGGCGATGCCCTCGGGCTTATCACCAGGACTCCTTAGCGCTCAGTTAGGGATGCAGATCGGGATCATGATCCCGTTTGATAGCAGCTACGACGATCATTTCGGTTTGTCGCTTCCCCGCAAACCTTGGGAAATCGTTCGTCATCTCATTAAAGATCGAGAGGAGGCCTATTCATGAGTTGGGATTTTACGAAACTCGTCCAAAAAATCCCTCTACCCAAAGAAATACAAGAGCACCTGTTTCGCTTGTTGCCTCTTCCGGTCAATCCCTATGTCACCGTAAAAAATGGTTTAGAGTCACAGATGTTGCGTGAGGCAGCCGGTAGCGCAAAACAATTAGATGAAACCTCTTCAACCATGCATCTGAAACTGGGTACTACGGAAAGGACCGTTTACACGACCACCTTACTGATTAAACGTTATCCTAAAAACATTAATTTTGGACACTTCAGAAACCTAGCTTCAATACCACCGACTCGTTACAAAATTGAAATCCATCCGATCCTTAAAAGTATGGTCAGTAAAGCCAATGAACATAAGTTGAATCGATTGAACCATGAGATTCAAGAGGCAGTGAACAATCACCAAATTCCAGATTCTGAGATCGTTAAGGCCCATGAATCCCTTTCTAAGATGTTGAATGAAGTTGAGTATACAGACAATCTTCCCTTTGAAATTTGGGTATTTATCACGACTTGGGGAAACTCGGTACAGGGGTTAAAACGCAACGTAAAGGACATAAAGAACCTTCTAGCCGAAGATAAGGGCAAAGTGAACAACCTGTTCTTTGAGCAGATCGAAGGCTTTCAGGCGGGGCTTTCCCTCGGGCTCATTCCGGATGTGCTCTACAAAGACTATCCCGGACGATTTGTCACCAGTGATCCTTTATCGGTTCTCAATCCGTTTGTCAATGGCTCTATAAGCGATGGAAAAGGTATTTCCTTTGGGAATAGTACGCGAAATCAAAGCTCTATTTTTTTAGATATTATGAAAGGACAAGGCGGAAAAAATATTGCCCTTATGGGTGCGACTGGAAGTGGTAAATCAGCTGCGCAAAAATGTCTTGGACAGGGATTTCTAGAGCACGGATTTCGTATCATCTACTTCGATATGAACGGAGAGTATCATGCCTGGTGTAAAAGGGTCGGTGGCGCTTATCTCGACCAACGATCGGATACCGGAACGTATATCGAACCAATGATGATTTATCCCCAGGTATCGGAGTTAGATGGAAACCCTGTTGATACCATGATTGCAAGAGTGACCCGGACCATCGCCATTTTAGCCGATACGACCCAGGAATACCACTTGGTTCCCTGTGATCAAGCGATTGCTGAGGTACTGAAGGAAAATGGTATTGACCGTGATAAACCCGAAACTTGGTATGTTAAATCGCTTCGAATCACCGATTGGTATCAAGCGCTCTGTGACATGCACTCCCCAGAAGCCCAGGATTTACGAACTCGTATTCACCGGTATTTTGAAGGTTCCCAGCGTCACCTGTTTGGTAAAAGTGAACCCCTTAATTTGGATTCTCAGTTGATTGTTATTCGATTGTCCAATCCCGAAGAAGAGGGAGAGGATCCAAGGGCAAGCCTAGTCAAGATGACACTGGCCTTAGATACTGTTTGGGCGAGTGTCAAGCGCGATAAGTTTAAGGGAGAACGCTTCACGGCTGTTTTTCTCGATGAATTACAACGTTCCATCTGTAATGCCGAAGTGGTGAAATTCCTTAATACCGTGGCCACCTCAATCCGTCATCAAAACGGGCTCGTCGTTACAGGGACGAACAAAGCCTCCGTTTATCTTGGTGATCACGCACCAGCACAATCGATCTGGAGCAACAGTTATATAAAAATGATTTTTTGGATTGAGGATACTGAAATAGCCCTGCTTAAAGAAAGTAAGGCGGTCCCGGATCCAGTGGTTCATGCCATTCAAGCGAGCTATGAAAAATATACGTTTATGCTTAAGGTGGCCGATCGGCACTGGGAACAAGCAAGATTTCACCTGTCTAAGATGGAATTGGAGCTCTATTCGACCAAAGGCCTTTCAGCCCCTATCAAGTCTGTTGTATAAAGGTACCTGTTAGATAGAGAGGGGGAGATCTATATTACAATGCCCATGCTGGTGGATGACCCATATGAACTATATCACCGGATCCTAGAGGGTATTATCCCAACGGCGGTAGCACTGCAACCCATCGTAAATCTGCAAAATTCCATAATCATCGGGTATGAGGCCTTGGCGCGTTGGCATGATGTCTCCCCGGAAGTTATCTTTACGGTGGCCGTTAAACTTCAGGGCGTGAATTTACTGGAATCGTTAATAGTCAAAGAAATTCAACGTATCCGTGATCGTGTACCCGGACTCTTGTTTATCAATGTCCATCCGACTGTCACGAATCCCAATGTGTGGAACGTTTTTTGCGAGCGTAATGTGGTACTGGAAATAACGGAGTCTCAACGTATCAATTTGCGCGGAGTATACCGGCTTAGGGAATTGGGTTTTCCCTTAGCTTTGGATGATTTAGGGACAGGCTATTCGACGTTCGATGCTCTTTTACAGCTGCATCCGGAGTTTCTCAAACTGGATAAGGTCCTCACACAATCGACCAATCTTAAGGTCCGTGACAGTCTGTTTGCAGCGATGGTAGAACATGCCCTGCGATCGGGTTCCCAGGTGATTGCTGAGGGCATTGAAACGGAAGAACAACTGCAGGCTGCTAAGAAAACGGGATGTCATTTTGGACAAGGGTATCTTTTAGGAAAACCCAAGCTGTGTATATCTGGCAAGTCAAATGCTGGATGAAATAGATGAACTCCTAATCCTAGCAAGATGTTTAGTCATGGCAGACTGGGTTAATCGGTTCTTTCAGAACCTACGTGAATAAGCCAAACACCCGAGAGGAGAAAAATGCTTATAATCTGGACAATTATCGTAATGATATATTTTCACCACTAAACGACACCAAAAACGCCGGGGATAGATTTTATCTTCGGTTTTTTTGTGGGTAATTTCCTTCTATTGGGTAGGAGGAGAAAACGTATGTATAAAAAACTAAAGTGTTTTATGGCTATTGGCCTAATCTTTGGTAGCCTGCTCTTTGTGGCGTTCCTCCCTATTTTTGCTCTCGCGGGCAGTGGACCCGAGCGTTTTTACAACGATCAAGGAGGTGTTGGCACCGGAGGTGGGGATGGAAGTGGATTTACGGGCGGCGGAGCCATCCCACCTGCCGATTTACAGTAT
>OMOF01000238.1:1700-4443 GCA_900290375.1 Candidatus Desulfosporosinus infrequens | reverse complement strand
GATTGGCTACAGCCGTCACCATTACATTGGAATCGTAGGCGTATGTGCCCCCGCCGCTGACTGTGCCACTCGCAGAGAGATTAGCCGACACGTTGGCGGTGTAGCCCGCAGCCACGGTCAGAGTTGCCGCACTGGATGTGGTATTTGCCATGTTGCCGTTCAGGGTGTTGGTGACCACGCACCTGTATGACGTCCCGCTGTCTGACGTGGCAAGTGTGCCTGTGGTGTAGCTGTCGCTTGTCGCGTCGTTAATGGCCTGCCACGCCCCGTCGATGTCTTCCTCCCACTCGTAGCTTAACCTATCGCCTGTCGCCACAACGCTGAAGGTTGCGTTCTGTCCCGCTGCTGCTGTCAGGCTTGTGGGCTGAGTTGTGATGGTTGGCGTCGATACATCCACTGAACCTCCATTACCGCCAGATACTAAGATTCCAGAATTCAGATACAAAGCAGGACGGACGGCGATGGTGAAGTTGGCGAGGATTTCGAACAGGCCGCCGTAAGGATACAGATACACGCCCCAGACGTAGTTGGAGTTGCCAGAATAAGGAGTAAGTGTCCAGAAATCCTCTGATAGATTAGTAATATGGCTATAATAGGTATTGTATTCGCTGTAGCTAATAAGCCCGATATTACAAGTCACGCTGCCTGATGATTCGTTGGATTCATTTCCGGTGGTCCAGTTATGGGATTGTATTAATGCTTGGTCCGCTGAGGGCAGGCTGTTGTAAAAAGTATGATTAAGGTAGTAGGCAATGTTATTCGAATCGGAAGGATCAAAAGTATTGGTATTATCCGAATCAAACTCCTGGTCGCTGCCATAAGAACCTTGTAGAAGCAAGTAACCGGTGCTAGGATCTAAAACTATCCATGTTTGGCCACCGAATTTCACCGTGTCTCCAGCGGCTAAGGAGGATAATGTTACGGGCGTTAGATTCGCTGCTGAGGCTGGTCTGAGGACGCCCAGGATACTGGTTAATACCAACATAAAGGAAAGCACTAAATAGACAATCCGCTTGACTTGTTTTTTCATTTTCCATTCCTCCTGAATATTAAATAGACTCTCGGCATTCGCCGAGGCAGTTGGGACAAGGGTTTCCTTGAACCAACCATATAGCATTCCTCCTACTTTAGTGGGAGGAATTTTGCTTTTTCATTGAGTCCAACTGGAAATTCACTTGGGATAAATATTTTCTAAATGTGCCTAAAAACGGCTAATAACACTTGACTTTCTCAAATCGTCCCCATAATCGATCGACGAGGGATTTATATCCTTTGATTGTAAAATATGGTGGTATCCGTTTGAAACCGATACTGATTTCTCATGAGACTTATCAAGATTCCGTTCTACTGCGCCTCCGCGAGCATTATTCCGGCGGGATCTTCACCGTCGCCAACAATGATTGGCCTCTAGTAGCGAAGTTCTGGCGTACCGATTTGTCTTACATCACTACTCTACTTCAGGATGACTATGGCGCCAAAGGTCCCCAACCTCGTGATCCGGCTTCCATGCTCCGCTCATATCTTCTGTTTCTTATGACAAAACCAGAAATCGGCATTACTGATTGGATTAGCGAAATGCAACGAATTCCCTACTACGCCATCTTAAGCGGTTTCGAACCTGGTGATTTCCCCGGTGTTGGTACCTTCTACGACTTCTTCAAACGCCTTTGGGTTTCCAGTGGTAACAATTTTAAGCCCCAAAAAATGTCGAGACGGAAGCGGAAACCTAAGAAGGGTAAGAAAGGAGAAAAGGCTCCCACGACTACGCCAGGGAAAGTTAAACGTCTGGTCGAGTGGATGATTCGTCATTCTGATAAAAAGTCGGACTTACCAAGCGATCGGTTGTTCCACTTTTTTCAGACTCAAATCCTTGAAGTTTCAGCGAATCTCGGTTTACTTGGAGATATGGACGCACTTACTGTGGCCGGAGATGGAACACCCATCGCCACTTCTGCTCTTATCCGCAGTAAATCGACTTGTCAATGTCGTGCCCAAGGCCTTGCTGATTGCAACCATCCTCGTATCTACTCCCAACCCGACTGCAACTCGGGCTGGGATAGCTCAAGAGAGAAATACTTTAACGGCTACCATCTCTACATGATTTCCGCTGCAAATAGTTACTATGATTTGCCACTGTATCCAAGACTGCAACCTGCTTCCAGGCACGATGCTGTCAGTTTGGTGGTCAGTTCGGTTGAATTCAAGCAACGGTTTACCTTGGGCACGGTGGAGAAAATGCTGTTGGATGCTGCTCACGATGCTGAAGCCATTTATCTTCTACTCGATCACCAAAACACGGAGCCATTTATCGATTTGAACAATAGAAGTAAGAAGAACACTAAGACCGGTGGCGATATCCTGATTTCACCAAAGGGGGTTCCCATTTGCTCAGCGGGTTTAGAGATGAAGCCTAATGGTCGCGACAACCTCCAAAATCGTCAAAAATGGCGTTGTGCAAGGTCCCATGGTATTGAAAATTCATGCCCTGCCCCTTGTTCCAAAGCAAAATTCGGACGTACCTACCACACCCACTCGAAGGACAATTTACGATTGTTCCCTAAGACACTTCGTGACTCCGACAAATGGAGATTGATTTACAAACGTCGCTCATCCATTGAGCGCTCGAACAAGCGTGAAAAGAGCCGGACGGCATCGTTCTACTAAAATGTGGTACGTCCGACTCTACGGTATTATGATGTGTCAACACATGGATGCTTGGTATTCTCATTCGAAAGAGAACTTC
>OMOF01000238.1:0-1694 GCA_900290375.1 Candidatus Desulfosporosinus infrequens | reverse complement strand
TGTGTTTTAAAAGGAAGACTGTGACGCTTATTTGCCATGCTCATCTTTAAAAAGCATCGCTGTAAACCGCATTTCTCCTTGAGGTTCATTAATTCCCAGTTATTTTTTGGGAATTTTCCTGTTTTAGCTCCCGTAATTCCGAGAGACTATTTAATTTTTTGAATAATTTTCGCCTGAGGTTATAGGTATTACCATGCTTGGCATGGCCGTTCCAAGAAACAAGACACTGCCGAATATGTTCCCCACATATCATCCTTTCTTGGGTAAACTCTTTTTTAAAATATTTAATTTTATGTTTCATCCGACGCACGCTGTCCCGCACAAGAAGTATTGATCGATTCCGTTTGTTCAATCAACCTTTCCAATAACCTGCGACCTTGCCCAAAGGCCCGTCGGAAAGGCCCTCCCCGACCTGATCAATTTTCCAAACAAATTCCGCCTGAGTTAATGATTGTAAATAGTGGAAGACGCGCTATATTTCACCTCTTCGCATCAGTGATCCTTGTTTTTAATCCCGGATCGCAAATAGGATATTGTCCACGGTAAGCCTGACCGGCAGAATGGTCTGTTCCCGACCGCCCGCGTCCGGCCAGCTGAGCATTTTATCCTCGATTTTCACCTTCCGGAAAGACTCAAGATTATTTAAAGCCAAGTATGGAAGTGTTTTAATCAATCTTTGCATGTTAAACAGAATTTTATGGCCGTGTTCAAATTCGATCCACAGCGTAAAGTCATCCTGGGGTATGACATTGATCAGCTTGCACATGGAAGCCCCCTCCTTTCATTTGCAATATTTTACAAAAAAATACTCTATATGACTCTCATTCATCATATAGAGTATTTTTTATTTTGAACATACGCCATATGGCGTATCTTTTTCTCTGAAATTGGTTTACACATCTATTATTTCAGCGCGGAAGCCCTGAATTATAAAATCAATTTAAATTATCCCCTGCTTTTGGGCTATGTTGATGGCTAAGACCTTCCCATTTACCCCCAGCTTTTGATAGATATTTTGTAAATGTGTTTTTACTGTTCCCTGGGACATTGTCAGGTTCGCGGCAATCTCCTCTCTGTTTAAACCTTCCGCAGAAAGGGAAAGAACTTCCACTTCCCTTTGGGACAATTTGACTTTTATTGTCTGCACACTCTTTATACTTTCCAGATATTGTTCGCTGCCGAGCAGAACTCTGTTCATATATTCGTTATTGAAGTCCTGAGGTGAAATTGCTTTGAGCATTTCGATAATATGGGGGGCGTTTTCCACAAAAGGCATGATGATATCATCGGCCTCTCCTTTGGCCAAGGCTCTTTCCAGAGCCGCCGTTCCTTCTTTCAGGCCATATAGATTATATTTGGCCACGGCCTCAAAAATATTGTTGTGAATGAAACCAAGTTGACTGCTGAAGATGGCGAAATACTCCATAAAACTTTCCGCAAGCATTTCCAGTTCGATATAATTCTTAGACAGCATCACAGCCTTGCCGTAGATGATATAGTTAAAAGTCATGCCCTGTAAGAAAAGGTCGGCCGCCGTCATGTCCCCTATCTGCAGCCAATAGGGAATTTTCTCAAGTTGTCCCAGGCAAGAGTAGATATACCCCTTGCACAACTCGATGGTTGTATTATAAAGGAGATTGTTTTCGGCGCTTATATCTTTTTCCAACTGCTTGAGTATTTCGAGGGCTTGTTCT
>OMOF01000923.1 GCA_900290375.1 Candidatus Desulfosporosinus infrequens | reverse complement strand
CAAGGTCGAGAGTCAATTAATTGGCAAATAGCCTTCGGATTCCGATGAAGGGAAATAATAATAATGAATGTTCAACAGTTTTTTGCCTGGATAAAAGAGAAGGGTTTTAACTTGACAGAGGCACAACGGAAAGCAGTTGTGTATGATATGGGACCACTCTTGCTTCTGGCTGTACCTGGGGCAGGGAAGACAACGGTCCTAATTTTACGTTTGGCATACCTTGTATTGGTTATAAATGTAAACCCAGAAAGAATACTTTGTTTAACGTTCGGACGGGCGGCAGCCAAAGAAATGAGTGATCGCTTTACTCAGAATTTTGGCAACGATATCGGAAATATTCACTTTTCCACGATACACAGTTACGCTTATGAAGTTGTTCGCGCGGCTTTTCGTCAGAAGGGGCGTGACTATCAGATTATTGAAGAGCTGACTGGAGTTGAAAGTAAGAGTGGGGTGCTTCGCGGTTTATTTAAGCAAATCAATACCTCAACCCTTACGGAGGACACCTTAGAAGAACTGCAAAACGCTATTTGCTTTGTAAAAAATTCCCTGATTAGTCCTGAAAAGCTAGAAAATGTAGCTGTAAAAAATTTTGTTACTATTTATAATGACTATGAGAAATACAAGCGGATGCATCAACCCCAACTGATTGACTTTGATGATATGCTTTCGATCGCTTATACGGCATTAGTAGAAAATCCGCGACTTCTTGAGATGTATCAGAAACGATTTGATTATATATTAACAGATGAAAGCCAAGATACTTCCTTACTACAACATAAAATTATTGAATTAATTTCTAAACCAAAGCAGAACCTCTTCGTGGTAGGAGATGACGACCAGAGCATTTTTGGGTTTAGGGCAGCTGAGCCTAAATATCTACTAGAATTTCCTCAAGTCTATGATCAGGCTGAAATTTTGCGCATGGAGCAGAATTTTCGCTCCACGCCAGAAATCGTCAGTATAAGTAGGGAGTTTATTCGTAGTAATAAAATGCGCTACGATAAAGAAATGGTTACGGAAAACGTTCCTGGTGAAACGGTTCAAATAGAGATATTTAAAGGGAATAAGGAACAAAATGAGTTTATTCTGGGAGAATTAATCAATAAAGGCGTTGCCAAAAGCGCTGTTCTCTATCGCAATAACCTTTCTGTCATTACTCTGGTCGATGAACTTGATCGGGGCGGGGTTCCCTTCTATATACGGGATTCCAACAAGGAACGATTTTTTAGTCATTGGGTCGTAAAAGATATTTTGAATTTTCTTCGCTTTTCTTATAGTGATCAAAATGTCGCGGTGCTTGATACGATTAAGAGTAAGTTTGAAACCTATATTAGTAAAGCGCAGATAGAATACCTAAGGGGTATTAAGATTGATCGTTCGATTTTTGAGATATTATCCGAGCAGCAGGAGGGGAAATCAAGGCAAAGTGGGTATTTTACTCTGAAAGAGCAATTTAAAAGTTTGAATAAGCTCCCACCAAGTAAGGCCGTTGGTTATATCCGTAATGAGCTGGGATACGATAAAGTAATTGAACGAATTTGCAAAAATCTGGGTTTTTCTAAAGAGCACTTAAACTCTCTGCTTAGTATCTTAGAAACAATAGCGGCTAGAGAATTGACTCTACCTGACTTTGCCAACCGATTAAGTTATCTTGAAGAAAAAATAAAGACCTCATACAAAAATAAGGGAACGAAAGCTGTAACTCTTTCGACGATTCATTCTGCAAAAGGGCTTGAATGGGAAAGAGTGTACTTAATTGATCTGATTCAGGGGATTATTCCGGATTTAGAAGCTGTAAAAAATGCAGCAAATAACAAAATGGAGGCAATCGAAGAGGAAAGACGCCTATTTTACGTGGCAATGACTAGGGCACAAAAACATTTAACTCTTTGTACGATGAAACAGTATTTGAAGCAGATTGCCAAGAGATCTCAATTTGTGCAGGAAGTACAAGCCTTGCTTGAAGTAGAATTGCAGAGGAAACGGGTAGAGGATGCGCGTATTGTTAGGGAAGAGCGAGAAGAGTTACTGAGGCTTTCCCAGGCGGAGCGAGAAGAGTTATTAAGGCTCGCCCAGGTAGAACAAGAAAAGTCAGAAAGGATTGCCAAGGAAGAACAGGAGAAACGTAGAGCAGGAGATTTTGAGTTTCACCTAGCAAAGAGAGAGGGTTTCTTTAATGGGCTAACCGAAAAAGAAGAAGTTTTCTTTTTAGAGCTTTGTGAAAAACACGGTTATACTGAAGATTCCTTCCCAGGCATTTTCGACGTGGAAGTTGAACACTCTTCGTTAATCCAAACTCCGGCTAAGGTTTGGCAACTATGGATCTACGATAGGTGTATTTACAAAAAGAAAGATTCTGAGCTTCTCTATATTACTGCTATTTATGATAGAAGTGTCAGAAGGATTTACGATTTTATTAAGTTGCAAGACGAAGGTGTTTTTCGGACGAGCAATGACTCTATTTATAAATTTGCGTTAATAGAGGTATTACTAAATTTGGGGATTGTCAGTAGGGTGGAAGTAAGACATTATAAAATACTCATCAATGAAATCCCTATCTACAACGATCGAAAAGAAAATGTGTTAATCAAAATTTGCTTGGATAATCAAGATTATGCTTGCGAGAATGTTAAAACTCTCATAGCTCTGTTACAAAAAGATAATAATCATATTCGCGTTTAGGTGACCCGGGCAGAGAGAAGGGAATGGTTTAAACTAAACCATTCCCTTCTCTAATTAATTGTCTAGTTTGCTCAAAAATTGATTCGTCGACAACAGTGGCTAGCAGAATATCACTCCCAGTTATGGGGTCTTGTCCTCCATCGCTCATTCCACTAGCGCAGACATCCGTAGAAGTCAAGATTCCTGTATCGCGCCCTGTGCTGGCACCTAAGGTGAGTGTAGCCTGACTAGGTGTATCGCCAGTCAATGGATTCGTTAACTGATCCGTACTACCCAAGGGATATTGACTAAACCGATCTATTCTGATATCCATGACCCCTAAATCTTTGAGTTTCGCTGCTACTTGATGGGCCTCGTCGGGCCTATTGAAATAGGCTAGAATGCTTTTTNNATTTAAAATTTCTACTAGCCTATTATTTGCTTTAATTAGAAAATTTATACAATTGTAAGGGCGTATGTTCCGTTAAAGAAGATGAAAATACTTATGATAATAATGTTATGCTTTTGGCATTAAATTCAGTGACTTATGGTACTACGTTAGACCTAACGATTCCTATAGACTAAAAGCATACGTGGCTCGGATCTAAGGGTATGGGATAGTAGTTATGTAGCACAGAATTATTATCAGGATTAAATCTCAAAGAAAAGATAGTTGACCACATTACAGGAGAGCATAATAGGAGTGAAGTAATTGAAGAGAGTATTAATCGTTGACAATTCAGTGTTGCTAAGACTTTCACTAAAATATTTATTCGAAAATATAGGATTTGAAGTAGCTGGGGAGGCTGATAACGGGCTAACTGCTGTAAAATTATACAAGGATTTGAAGCCTGATGTCGTGACAATGGACATCTCAATGCCTGAACTTGATGGGATAGAGGCACTTAAAATGATAAAGACCATCGATAAAGACGCCAGAATTATTATCATCTCCGCTTTGGGGCATGAACTTAAGGTTAAGGAGGCAATCTCGGCAGGAGCCATTGCCTTTATTGAAAAGCCTTTTGTAGAAGACACAATACTAAATTCCTCGTAAATAGTGTGCCTCGACATAGCAAAGAACTGTTGGTATACAGAGAATAGAACCTAAGTAAAACGGAGAGACCTCTATCTTAAAATTAGAGGTCTCTCTGTTTTACTTAATTACCTCAGGGTAGTTAAAATTTTGGTGCGCTCATCTATAATAACTTAAGATATTTACCCTTATGGTTGAAAACATGGTTTGCTTTTTAAACTGATACATTTAGAAAACTAAAAACGCAAATAAAAAAGGAAATTGATATTTTTTATCGAAATAAATCATAAATTAGAAGTGATTAA
The DNA here is from genome assembly GCA_900290375.1 of Candidatus Desulfosporosinus infrequens. Classification (GTDB taxonomy): domain Bacteria; phylum Bacillota; class Desulfitobacteriia; order Desulfitobacteriales; family Desulfitobacteriaceae; genus Desulfosporosinus; species Desulfosporosinus infrequens. The sequence goes on along the minus strand of OMOF01000923.1, from coordinate 1,604 downwards.
GATACCATATAATATGAAAATATGAACTAACACGGTCAGTCAGAATCTGGTGGAGGCGTAGTATATGCTTGATAAATCAACGCCGAAGGATACGCCGCGGTTCAATATTCAGCCGTGGCTTTCTGGAACAACTGTAACTGTGATCTTAATTCTAATACAAGGGATACCGTATCTCTGGTTGAGAGTTGTGGGCGTGACGTTGGTAGTAGTCGCTCTTTTTCTGGTGATCCAGAAACTTTCCGTTGAACGTCGGAGATTGTTGAGTTTCATAACTATTGACGAACTTACCAGGGTTGGAAATTATAGGGCATATCAGGAGCGGATGCGACTTGAGATGCAGCGCTCGCAGCGAAAACATGATCCGCTTACGCTAATCCTAATAGATTTAGATCGTTTTAAAAATTATAATGATTCTCTAGGACATCGTTTAGGCAATGAGTTATTGTATTCAGCAGGACAGACTTTTCAGGATGCCGTTCGTTCCACTGATGGAGTTTATCGTTTGGGTGGGGATGAATTTGCCATTGTATTGCCGGAAACGGATATGGAAGCAGCACGGCACATTGTGAAAAGGATTCAACTTTCATTTGGGTGCCTTCCAAATCGTGCGGAGGTAACCTTAAGCATGGGAATGGCGATTTATGCTGAGGAACCTCTGAACGACTTTTTTGATCGGGTGGATCATTTGCTTTATGACATTAAAGCAAATGGAGGAAACGGTTGTCAGTTTGAGCGAAAGCTATGTTAGCTTGCGCCAAGAACATATCGTGCTAAGAGGAGCATTTACTTTCTACGTCATTGTGGCAGTAGAGATTAGAGATTTAAGAAGGCAACGAGCCCGTGTAAATCGGAAAATTTACGCATGGTTCTGAGAGAAGCTGGTGGGAGAAATTTCGCCGGCTTTACTTACTGTTATTAATGCTTCACCCTTAATAATGCTTTAGATATTTACCATTTATGTTGATAGTCATATTTTCTGTAAATTCTAAATACTTGATAAGCTTTTTAACAGATTTCCAATTTTCATTTGAAAAACTAATCGCTTCCTGTTCAATCTTGTTAAGAAATTCAACAGCTTGATCCTTTGACATAAGATGCTTAAAATATCTTTCATGCTCAGCATAGTTTAACTGTATTTGATACATATGATAGCACTCATGCAACGTAGTTCTCACTACTTTGTGCAAAAATAAATTATCTTTGAACTTTGGAAACCTAGCGGCTTCTTGCCAGATATTCACAACAAAGATTGCTATAATCATGTCATTAAAATCAGTATACCCTCTAGTGGAACTTCCAGCATGTTGCGTACTGTAGACTATATTGCCGATCTTAATGCCAAACTTATTCTGGCAATAGATTCTAGTATTATCTATAATAAATAGAGCTTCCTTCAGTAACTGATTGGGTATACTCTTTAATTTAAGACGCTTCCAACTATTTAATTGAATTTCATCCCATATTGTAGGTTGCCGAATCTCATTCATAGAATATATATGTACACCTCCAATTGGCTTTTAGTAATATGAAAAATACATAATACATTATGGACTTATGTCTAAATAAAGTAAAGTGTAATTACTCACATTAGGCTTGATCAATCT
>OMOF01000937.1 GCA_900290375.1 Candidatus Desulfosporosinus infrequens | reverse complement strand
TTAGGCGAATATATAGGGAATATCTTGATGGGAAAGGGTATGAATCCATTGGTCAGGGGCTTCAAGCCGATGGCATAAAGACTATAGTGGGAAAAACAACATGGTGGGACTCCACCATAAGAGGTATCCTTGAAAACGAGAAATATTATGGAGAGTTATTACTTCAAAAGACGGTCACGGTTGATTATCTCACGAAGAAACGCGTTGACAATAAGAACTTAGAGCCAATGTATAGGATTGAGGATAATCACGACGCAATTATTAGCAAAGAAATGTTCGACTTGGTTCAACTAGAACGCCAGAGACGATTTGAAATCACAAGGGGCAAAAATCCAGATAGGCGCAAATACGCCAATAAATATGGTTTCAGCGGCAAGCTTTACTGTGAAAAATGTGGGAAGACATTAAAGCNNTAAGTCCGAAAAGATAACGTGGCTATGCAATAGCTACATAAAAGGTGTTGAAATTTGCCCGTCAAAAGCTGTAAACGATATTGATTTAAAAGAAGCCTTTATCCGACTGTACAATGATATGGTCAAGGATAAAGGCTTTTTCTTTAAGATGTTTTTAGAGAATATTAACAAGGTAATAGCCAAGGAATCAAAGGTTGCTGATATAAAGAGGCTGACGGAAACAATCGGGCTTTTAGAACAGGACTTGAGTGAACTGGTTCAACTGAGACTGCGGAAACAAATTGATGATAAGTTTTACAATAAGGAATATGCAAAGATTACTGAAAAGCTTGAATCAGTGAGCCAAGAGAAAAATACAATCGAGATGGAGTATTTGGATGATATGAAATATAGAGATAAGCTTGATGCCATTGGCAAGATTATTAACAACGGGGACGAGCCATTAACTGAATTCGATGATAACTTGTTTGTGGCTTTGATTGATAAAGTTTTAATAAAGTCACCGACCCATTTCGTTTTCATCCTTGAAAGTGGGCAGGAATACGAGGCCGATTATAGCAGTCAACAGCAGACCACGCACGTGGAGACGGTCTGTTGTCTGCAAAAGAAAGACATCTAGGAGTGGCTTGTAGTGCGGGTTTCAGGGTTAGGGGTCGAATTGTGTAGAAAATCTAATAGGACCAGATACGAGTGCAGGAACATGTTTCGAGTTTTCATAGACGAATTTCAGGGAATGGTGGGCGCGCGGGAACATGTTGAGTAT
>OMOF01000113.1 GCA_900290375.1 Candidatus Desulfosporosinus infrequens | reverse complement strand
AAGCAACACACTAACAATAATCGACAATCTTTGCTACGCATAATCCTACAAATGTTTATAAAATAACTCCAACAACGTTCCTTTCCGAATTCGGGCAAGGATGCCCGTCCTCTAGCATGGTCTGATGCCTAACGTCCCGAGGGGTTGCGACGTCTGGTTACTACATGCATGTTCTCACCGATGTTGCAACCCCTCTGTTATGAAAAGTGGCATCTTGAGATGTGCTCATTCACTATTCTAATCTTGCCATAGCTATTTTGATAAATTCGCAATTCCAAAATCTAATATACTAATTTTAAAAGCCTTTATCATTGGCCCAAAACAGTAAACCCTAACCACCCTATTACACCAACAAAAGGTAATATAAAAATCCATGCCAATCTGTTTTTACCGTATTTAATAGCTATTGCTGATCCAATAAAAAACAGGGGTAGTGCATACATAATATATCTAAACCGCGGTGTGAAACCCAAATACCAAGATATGGGTATAGCGAAAAATGCTCCTAAAATTATTAACTTGATCCTCTTTAGGTATATTCCGATACATACAAGAACGATAGCTGTGATAATACCGAGCCAGCCATTAAGCCATATTGCCAATATAGAGCGAAAATCCACATCCATCTCCCCCTCTGTTATATGCCGCAATCCGGCATCGAAGGCTAATCAAAGATTATTTCCTACCATCCGATTTTCATTATTGTTAAACAGAATAAGATTTGGACCATTCATTGATCCCTGCCCATTATAGCCATTCTTCGATGGAATTGTCGTATAAGATAAAATTGTTCGTGTTTCACCCGGATATAGTATAAAAAAGCCAGGTTCTATTGAATTCTCTACTCCCGACAAAATTAATTCTTGGGAAAACCACTGCTGTCCACTAAACTTATCTGACGGAATTTTAATACCAAATTCTATTTGATTATTTCCATAATTGGTAAGCGCAATTGCACCAATTATCACTAGATTTTTATTATCTGCTGAGCTTTTAATATTAAAATGACTGTATCTTAAGTCATATTCAACTGTAGCTAGACCGCTATGCATTCGGAAATAAAATGGTTTAATCAAAGACACAACCGACGGGGTAATAATAAATATCAAAAGTAAAAGTATGAAAAGTTGTCGACGAGACATCACCCTTCTTGCTTCAAGACATCCAATAATAAACAAAACAAAATAGATTATTATCGGATAGTGAAACCCCCCAGTTTGACCATTCGACCATGGGGATATCCCTAAAGCCAAACATATCTTATCACCGATTGAAAATCCGGTTTCAGTAGTATGTCCTAATAAAATAACGAAGAAAATTAATAGTACCGAAATTATTGCTCGTCTTGTAATTTTCAATATATATAACCCCTTTTTCAAAATCTTCAAAGAAAGCTCCGAAACGGACTATGGCATATAACGTTTTTGGAAACGAACTTCGTTAATTGTCCCTACTATAGACTTAATGCGAACTTGTACGCTTAATTTACCTTTATGGACATATCGAAGTTATTCTCTATGAATAGCTAATTAGCTATTTTTCAGAACTATGTAGCATATCCTCCCAATTATATATTAATTCTACGAATACCTTCCAATTCCTTTTTCTAAAAATACTCAGTTCCAGTGGCTCGTTCTCTGAAGGTTAAAAAAGGGCAAAAAAAAGAACCACTGGAGGGATAAAGTGGTCCCCAGTAGCTCTTTTCATTGGAAGATCATAAAATTACAATTGACCTAATTTTTAACTTTTGCAGTGTGAAAATTAGGCTATGTTCATGTATATCCTCTATTGGCTGGTTTCATCTGTGTTTCCTCCTTATCTTTGCTTTCCCTATATAAATCGAGATATGACATTTACCTTACCATGACTGCTGAATGTATCGGTCTAAAACGCAAAAAGAGTTGGTAATTTCTTACCAACTCTGTAACCCTTGATATTACTGTGTCTCATTAATGTGGTGGGCGAGGGGGGACTTGAACCCCCACATACTCACATATATCGGATTTTGAGACCGACGCGTCTGCCATTCCGCCACTCGCCCGAAGTAATTTGTCAGATGATGTTCAATGCCGACTTAGACATAATACCATTAACTCAACTATTTAGTCAAGTCTTTTTCTAAAAATCCTAATGGCTTTTTGGAATTTTCTTGGTAAACACCGATGCCCCGCAACTTCTGGTAGCGATTTTCCCTCAGTACTTCTGGTGTCTCCGCACGAAGACGCAACAGATGCTTCGATATGACCTGTGAAACTTCCTCTGCGGTTTGCCTGAGGTTCTTATGCGCTCCACCCAAAGGTTCAAGAATAATTTCATCTGCTACCCCAAGTCGTAACAAATCCTGTGCTGTGAACTTTAAGGCTTCTGCCGCTTCTTTCGCCTTGGTCGTGTCCTTCCAAAGAATAGAGGCGCAACTTTCCGGGGCAATGACCGAGTAAAAGGAATTTTCAAGGATCAAGACCACATTGCCCACCCCTAGCGCGAGTGCACCACCACTACCACCCTCACCGATGACCGTACTGATCACTGGGACGTGATAACCCGCCATTGTCAGAAGACATCTGGCAATAGCCTCTCCCTGTCCTCGTTCTTCAGCTGCTAAGTCACAGGCAGCTCCCGGAGTGTCAATAAACGTCAGAATCGGACGTCCAAACTTTTCGGCCTGATCCATCAGACGCAACGCCTTGCGATACCCTTCCGGGTGAGGCATGCCGAAATTACGCTTAATGTTCTCCTTCGTGCCCTTCCCCTTAACCTGGGCGACAACCGTTACAGGAGTCCCTTGAAAAAGCGCAATCCCACCCGCAATTGAACGATCATCTGCGAAAAGCCGATCCCCTTTGAGTTCTATAAAATCTTCAAACAGCAACGGAACATAGTCGTAAAAATTAGGCCGCTCAGAATGCCTGGCTATCTGAACCTTCTGCCATGGCTCCAAGCTTCCGTATATCTCCTTCTTCAAAAAGTCCACTTTTTTTTCAAGGATAGCAACTTCCTGAGAAAGATCAATCTCTTTATCTGTCGAGAATTTCTGAAGTTCCGTAATTTTCTGTTCGAGTTCCGCTATAGGCTTTTCAAAATCAAACAGTTGCAGCATACTGAGCCCCTTCCTGATGACACCGCAACAAACGTGCCAAAACTGAGCGCATTTGAGTACGTTGCACAATCAGATCAATTAAGCCATGCTCTTGGTTAAACTCAGCCGTTTGTGCGTCCTTAGGAAGCTCCTGCCTCATCGTCTGCATTATCACACGCGGCCCCGTGAAACCAATCAAAGCATTGGGTTCGGCAATAAGAATATCCCCGAGTGAAGCATAGCTAGCTGTAACCCCTCCGAACGTGGGATCCGTGAGTACAGAAATATACAACAAATGCTTATCTGCCAGTTTTCCTAAGGCGGCACTGGTCTTGGCCATCTGATAGAGAGAGAGAATCCCTTCTTGCATCCGTGCTCCTCCTGAAGTCGAAAATATGACCACTGGCAAGCGCAAATTAATTGCCTGCTCGATCGCACGCACAATTTTTTCTCCCACAACAGAGCCCATGCTACCCATCATAAAATTGGCTTCATTAAAGGCAAGCACCACTGGGATCCCTTCAATCTTAGCCAGCCCGGTAAGCACACCTTCCGTCGTTCCCGACTTCTCAAGCGCTTCTAATAGCTTTCCCTCATAGCCAGGAAATTCCAGCGGGTCAAGAGGTAGCAGCTCTGAATCCCATTCTTCAAAGCTGTTTTCATCAGCTAATATCGCCAGACGGCTCCGCGCAGAAATTCGAAAATGATACTCACACCTCGTACAAACCCTGGCGTTTTTTTCGAGATCTTTGTTAAAGAGAACTTCCCCACACTTCGGACATTTGGACCAAAGACTATCGGGTAGATCCTTCTTACTAAGCGATGGTTGTTGCGGTGAAACATCAGAGGGAGCACTTCTCTGGGCTGCAGGCTGAATCGTGACATACTTTGTTTTTTTGAATATATCCTTGAACATAGTTTAGCTCCCTATGGCGCCAATAATGATTTCATGCGCTTCTTCGGCCTCAGATTCAGGTACGAGAATTTCGACTGAAGCATGCTCAGCGAGATGCGCTGAGCCAATCGGTCGTAGTTGAACAAGCATTCCTTCATCAGTGAGGATTTTTTTATATTTTTCGGCTATTGATTTATTGGGCGCGATATAAATGACGGTCCACATACTGTAAAATCCCCCTCATTAAATTGATTTTATGATACCATAGCCCTACTTAATGTGCAACATGGGGCCCTCCTATGCTTATGCCGTCCTGTCATGACCTAGGGATGGCGTACTTTTCCATCAGCGCTTTTTCGACATGAGGTGGTACAAAATCCGATACTCCGGCATGTAAACTGGCCGCCCATTTAATCGCACTCGAACTGACAAAGGAAAATTCACTCTGAGTCATCAGAAAAATCGTTTCAATATCTGAGGCAATTTTTTTGTTCATCAGGGCAAGTTGGAATTCATATTCAAAATCGGATAAAGCGCGCAGTCCTCGAAGAATGGCAACCGCTCCACATTGTCGAGCAAATTCAACCGTCAACCCTTCAAAAACCCGGACACTGACGTTAGGCATGTCTTTGGTCGCTTCCAAGAGAAGTTCCATTCTCTCGCCAAGGGTAAACAAGGGAGTCTTCTTACTATCAGCAGCAATGGCAATAGTCACGCTACTAAATAGCTCTTTCGCTCGGATTAAAATATCGAGATGTCCATAGGTGACCGGGTCAAACGTTCCCGGATAAATTGCAGTACTCACACTGTCGCTCCTCTTCATTTCAGGGTATCCCCCTTCTTCATGGGGGTTCGCCTTAAAAAACGATAATCCTGCCGTAAACCGCTCTTAAGCAAAATTTTTAGCTGGTTTGCAGACCACATTGCCTTGGCCCAATACTGATTGAAGTGCTTTCTTGAGTTCATCTCCATCATTAATCCAAAATTCACGATTTCCTTCGATAACTTTCTTAGTATCCTCAAAATAGAAATAAACCGGCTGATTTCCTGGAAAACGCTTTAGAATACTCAATACAGTTGGCATAAGGTCGCTTTTATGATCAGAAAATCTTAAAAATAGACGTTTTCCCACCGTCAGAGGGAGACTGTTTTTTGCTCTGACGATCGTTTCTAACTCTTGTGCAGGCTTCAACTCCTCAAAGCTTGTAATTTTTTCCGCAAATATCTTTCTTTCTTCATCCCTGATAATGTACTTCCCTACAATTACGATGACCTGGTCATTCCCTAAAGCACGGGTTTGAGCATAGACCCGCGGAAAGACTAAGACCTCAATCCCTCCCGTTAAGTCTTCTAGTACGAAGCTCGCCATCATCTCGCCCTTTTTCGTTACATTCTGTCGAAAACCAGTTATTAATCCACCGAGAGCCACTTTCTTCTCCTCCTCACTTTCTAAGCAAGTCAGGATATCTGATGAAATATAGGACTGAAGTTGAGGCAGAACAGCGGAAAGGGGATGCCCGCTCAGGTAAAGGCCCAGATATTCTTTTTCCATGTCTAGAATCTCTCGTTCTGGGAAATCCAAAAGGTCAGGTAAACTAATCCCTTCATTCATGTCTTCATCCGAATCGAACAGCGAAAATTGACCTGATAGCCGATCTTTTTGCCGTCGCCCCGCCGCATCTAAAACCTGATCCATGACAGCTAAAGCCTGCGCCCGTGAACAAAACGAACCAAAGGCACCGGAACGGGCCAAACTTTCTAGAACCCGCCGATTTAAAACCTTATGATCGACACGCATACAGAAATCATCCAGAGATTTAAAGGGTCCATCTTGTCGTGCTTCTAAAATTTTCTCTACAACATTGACTCCCACATTGCGGATCGCTCCCAGACCGAAACGAATCGACTGCTTTTCAATGGAAAACCCGACTTGGCTGTCCTGTACATCCGGAGGGAGTACATTAATCCCACTAAGCTTAGCATCTTGTATATAAAACGATATTTTATCTGATGAACCCATCACGGTACTTATAAGTGCTGCCATAAACTCTAAAGGATAGTTTGCTTTCAAATAGGCCGTCTGATATGAAATCACAGCATAGGCCGTGGCGTGTCCTTTATTAAAGCCATATTCTGCAAACTTAGCCATCAAATCAAAAATTTCTTCTGCATCCTGAAGAGTCAAACCAATCCGCAGTGCGCCCGGGATAACCCATTGCCCATCCTCAGCTTGCAATCCCCTAATAAAGTTCTGACGTTCCTCTTCCATGATTTCTTTTTTCTTTTTTCCCATCGCTCGACGAAGTAAATCCGCTCGGCCCAAAGAATAGCCTCCTAGATCACGTGCGATCTGCATAACTTGTTCCTGATAGACGATAACGCCGTAGGTGGATTTGAGAATTGGCTCCAACTTAGGATGCAGATATGTGATGTCACTGCCGTGTTTGCGGCGGATAAATTCCGGGATTTGTTCCATGGGACCCGGCCGATATAAGGCCACGACTGCAATAATGTCCTCAAAGCACGTCGGCTTAAGTTCTTTCAGCATCGCACGCATACCGCCACTTTCCAGCTGAAAGATTCCGGTACTGTTCCCCGAAGCTAATAACGCATACGTCGGGGGATCATCCAGTGGCAGAGTTAGTAAATCCAGTTTTAACCCACGCGTCCCTTCAATCTGTCGCACAGCCTCCTGCAAAATCGTTAAGTTGCGCAAACCTAAAAAATCCATCTTCAGGAGTCCAATTTCTTCGACCGCTTTCATTGGGAATTGAGTCATGACAAAGTCCTCTGAAGTCCTCTGGAGGGGAAGATAATTGATCAGGGGTTCTTTAGAGATGACGATCCCGGCAGCATGCGTCGAAGCATGTCGGGTCATACCTTCGAGAGACAGAGCTAAGGTGTAAAGCCTTTTAATCTCTTCATCCTCTTCCACCATCCGGGCCAACTCTGGTGATACACTTAGAGCTTTGTCTAAAGTCATACCTAAATCAGTAGGGATTGCTTTCGCCACTTTATCGACCCTGGCCAAGGGGATAGCCAATACCCGGCCACCATCTCTGATCGCCGCTTTAGCCCCCATGGTTCCAAAGGTAATAATTTGGCATACCTTATCCGCACCATATTTTTGGGTAACATATCGAATTACACGTTCTCGGCCTTCTGGGTCAAAATCTATGTCAATATCCGGCATTGAGATTCGTTCCGGATTTAAAAACCGTTCAAAAAGAAGATCATGACGCATCGGCTCAACCGATGTGATCCCTAGTAAATAAGCAACCATACTCGCTGCCGCGGATCCTCGCCCTGGTCCGACAGCCACGCCATTCTGCTTGGCAAAACGACAAAAATCTGCCACAATCAGAAAATATCCCGAAAAACCGGTTTGGAAGATGACTTTAAGCTCGTAGTCTAAGCGTTCACGTTCCTCTGCTGTCATCTGTGGGTAGAAACGTGGAAAGGCCTCACGGCATTCAGCCTCCAGATAGCCTTCTAAAGTATACCCTAAAGGAACTTCAAACACCGGTAAAAGATTATCTCCAAACTTGAAATCTACCTGACATCGCTCGGCGATGAGAGACGTGTTTGCCAACAGTTCAGGGTGTTCCCCAAACAATAGAGCCATCTCCTGCTCCGATTTCAAAAAAAACTCTTGACTGGAAAAACGCATTCGTGCGGTATCGGCTAACGTTTTGCCAGTTTGGATGCAGAGCAAAGCATCTTGAACGAAAGCATCCTCACGCTTAACATAATGTACATCATTAGTGACCACCATCGGTATCCCCGTGCGTTCATGCACCTTCCACATTCCGGCAATCACTTTGCGCTGTTCTTCTAAACCGTGATCCTGAATTTCGAGAAAGAAATTTCCCTTGCCAAAAATATCCTCATAGTCAAGGGCGCTTTGGACCGCCATTTCCAATTGATCCTGCACCAAACAATCGGCCACTTCTCCAGCCAAACAGGCACTCAGCGCAATGATCCCGGCAGCATATTTGCGAAGAATTTCTTTATCGACCCGAGGTTTATAATAAAAGCCTTCCAAGTGGGCCATAGAAACCAGCCGAATTAGATTGCGATATCCTTGCTCGTTCTCCGCCAAGAGGACCAAATGACGATTGGTATCGTCCTTCCCTGGCGTCCGATCTGTCCGCATATGAGGGGCAACATAAACCTCGCACCCGATAATCGGTTTGATTCCTTCTTTAAGGCAGGTCTTATAGAAGTCGATAATGCCATACATGACCCCATGATCCGTAATGGCCAAAGACGACATTTTCAACTCTACAGCCCGCTTAACCAAGTTTTTAATTCGTGCTGCACCGTCAAGCAGGCTAAATTCTGTATGATTATGAAGGGAAACATAGCCATATTGGGTATCGGCAATTTTTTCAGTATTTACAAAGTTCACCGTCCTTCCTACATGGGTATCGAACCCACAATATGGCTACGTAAATCTTTTCAATCATTTAGTCCTTTACAATTAATTAATTGTATCGTTAAACTGACGAATTGTCTAACCCGCTTCTATCAGACAATGAAAACAAATAAAACCCCCAAAAGCCTTACTTGTCTAGCCTTTAGAGATTCTAAAGATTGTCATATAACAGATACTAGAGCGAATCCCCTCAAAGGGCTATTTCGCTGATCAGTTTCTTATCCCCAATCCTTGCCGTCATCAAACCTTTGGCAACCACAGCATTATCAACCGTTACCTCTACCTCGATATTGCAGTGTTTTTTGGCAACTAAGAGAAGTTTAGCAGTAACCTTAATTTCCGTCCCTACCGGAATAGGTTGAAGTTGATACAGAGTAAAATTTTCAGTGATGGCATTGAGGCGATACTTCTTGCGTAGCCCAATATAACCGGTCATATTCATTACCATAACAATAACTCCACAGCTGGCAGAACCATAATCATCAACCATGGAATTGGTAATTTCCCCTTCAATCGAGAGATGCTCCGCATCGTCAACATACCTGAACCCACTTAATACAAGGTTGTCCACTGTTTCACCAAATTGAGGTTGTTTCTGAACTTGCTGGTAGGCTTCAATGACGTCTTGCAAGCTGAGGATACCAATCAGTTTACCCTGATCCACAACCACAGCAATTTCCCATCCTTCCCAAACCATAATCCGGGAAATATGGGTTACAGGATCATCTCGTCCTACCAGAAATGGATTAGCATTCATGACGTCTTTGATAGGCGTTTTTAGATCTGCTCCGGCGACATCAAGAGCCGAAACAATTCCAACCAGAGTCATATCGGCATCAACGACTGGGAAACGGCTGTGGTCTGAGCTTTGCGAAAGTTCTCGCCAATTCTCAACCGTTGACTCTAACCCCAAAAAACTGACGTCTTTCATCATTATATCTTCAACTAAAATAAGTTCCTTCTGGATTAGCCGATCGTAGAGAGCACGATTAATCATTGAAGTGACGGCAAAGGTATCGTAGGGGGACTGAATAATCACTAATCCTCTTTGGCGCGCTAACGCCATTACCTCTTCATCCGGCTCTAAGCCTTCAGTGATTAACAGCGAGGCGTCATGTTGCAAGGCACAAATTTGGGCATCACGACGATTTCCGACAATACATAATGCTCCTTCTTCCAAGTAACGTCCCATAGCCTCTAATTCCATCGCGGCAATGATAAATTTATTTGGGGAGCGATCAAGTTGCTCAAAACCACAGATAACAACCCCTTCGGCGATCTGTGAAACTTCACGCAACGTCAGGTCCTCAATTTGCCGCTCTTTGACCCCTTCAATGCGGATCGTTCCTACTTTGGGAATCGAACGGACAAATCCTTTGGCCTCTGCCTCTTTGATAGCCCGATATGCAGTCCCTTCACTGACGTCCAACTCTTTCGCAATGAAACGTACTGAAACCTTACTGCCAATTGCCAGATCTTCGATGAAGGTTAAAATTTGTTGATGCTTTGTCAACTCAAAAACGCTCCCCACTTAATACTATACGATCTGCTATTATATCATAAGATTTATTATTCAACCACGCTTATCTGTGGTTTTTAACCTTCACTGCGTCGTCGCCTCTGAGTCATAAGCCCTCCAATTTTTCCTGCTTCTTTGGCGCTTAAAGAATGCCAACCAGCGCTATGAATCTGATCAATTAAACCCAATTCAGCTGCAATCTCCATTTTCAACGGTTCCAACGGGTCTAATCGTTTAACCTTTGGTTTTGATTGTTTCACGTTAAATCCTCCCTCTACTCATGATATTAAAATCTTCCTCATAATGCGGACAGATCGGTCCACGTTCTCCCAGAATGTGTTCCAGACGGCAGTGACCATCAATACCATAAAGACAACGAAGCGAACATGATTTTCTTGTCATTAAACTCATCTCCTCTGGATAATTATTTATCGCCTCTTCCTAACTTAAAGTTTTACCATTTGTGCAAAAAAATATCCCGCTTGAAAATCAAGCGAGATATTAATCTTAGGCATGGTTTAAACCTCGAACGTCTCACCGGGCTTTAAGACCTTGCCTTGGCTCTCAGGTGCCCGGCGCTGCAAGAGATGTAAGAACTCTCCTCCATCCTGAGCGATGAGTGGGAACGTATTATAGTGCATCGGAATTACCACTTTAGGCCGTAAGAATTGCGAGGCATGAACAGCCTCCTCAACACCCATGCCAAAATTATCTCCTATCGGAAGCATGGCGACCTCGAGTGGGTGCCTAATTCCGATGAGTTCCATATCACCGAACAAGCCAGTATCTCCAGCATGATAAAGCCATTTTTCTTCGATTTTAAGCAAAAATCCACAAGATGGGCCGACATAAATCATGTTTCCTCCCTCAGGATTTTCAATTCCTGACCCATGTAAGGCATTCGTCAACTTAACCCAGCCAAAAGGAAACAGGTGCTTTCCCCCAATATGCATAGCGTGTGTCTTAGCGCCCTGACTCTGACAATACGCCGCCAATTCAAATACAGCAATAATCGGGGCTCCTGTCTGCCGGGAAAGTTGTATGGCATCTCCCAAATGGTCGCGATGCCCATGAGTAACCAGAATAGCATCAAGCCACGTAAAGTCTTCGGGTTTAACTGTTGCGCTCGGGTTACCTGTCAGAAAAGGATCGATCAGGATTCTGCCTGCTTCTCCTGCAATTTCGAAGCAGGCATGTCCATGGAAACAGATGCGCATTCTTCAACCTCCTACTTAATTGTTGAGCGGCTGGCATAAGTTTGAAGTACCTCCCAGGCTTGAGGATAACTAATGTTCATTTCCCATAAGGCGACGCCCTTTATTCCTTTGCTCAAAGCAAGGTCTAGTTTTTCCTTTAAGCTACGGGGATCTTCGAAATACACAGTATGTTTAACTCCCATAGTCTCATAACGGAAATACGTGCTATGTTGTAAGGCATCCCATTGTAGTGGAGCCCCATGACGGCGTGCGAGCTCAATAGCACGATGATAGCTGATAGGTTTGGCTCCTCCTCTCTCTGCCCAGTCATACCCATAGAGCGGGATCCCCATATAGATTTTTTGTAGTGGAATCGTGGCTACGGCATAATTCAACATTTCAGTAACCCAGGGTAAAGAAGCTACGGATCCCGGAGGACTTCCCGGCCAGTGTTCTTCGTAAGTCATAAGAATCACCTCATCGACCGCCTGCCCGATCGCTGGATAATCAAACGAACCCTTCCAAACATCCAATGGCTCGACAGCGGACTTCGCTGGCACATCGATTGTAACCAATAAATTTGCCCGTTGAAACAGAGTGGACCACGATCGAATTAACTGGCTGTAGAGGGAGCGGTCTGCAGGCGCGGCTTTCTCTAAATCGAGATTGACCCCATCGAGTTGATACTCAACCAAGATATTTTTAATGTTCTGCCAAACCAAGTTGGCGAAAGCTTGGTCTCGCAGCAACCGTCCCATCAGTGGAGTGGAAAACTTACCTTGCGGGGTTAAATTGCTCACCGTCAACAGGACTTTATTCCCCATCGCATGCGCTTCATCAATTAGCCTCCGACTGGGACGTTCGGTTAGGGTTCCATCAATCTGAATCGGTATTTGGAAAAGGGCTACTTGGTTAATGCTTTTCCCATATCGTTTAAGATAAGGATAACCCTTTGCATGTTCGTTTAATCCATTATAAAAGGCAAATACATCTAATGGCATACTTATACCTCCCTTCCGACCATCATATGCATGGAGAGAAAAGGAGGTGTAAGCATGCCGATTGGAGGAAAAATATTTCCGGGAAATAGGTTCACTTGGAATGACGTCGACTAAATACTGCTAGCATTGCTGTTCTACGCATAAGAATAATAATCAGCAACGTAAACACTACACCTAGAACAGTTAAGGTCCAAATCCATTGTCCCATAGCCCCGAGCACGGCAGACATACCGAAGCAAGCACTAATCCCATACATTGAAAGCACAGCCTGCCGCTGGGTCAAGCCTGCATCAAGTAAACGATGGTGCAGATGCCCTCGGTCAGCTGTCGCCATAGACTGCCCGCGTAGCTTACGACGAATAATAGCAAAGGTCAAGTCAGTAACCGGCATGCCCATAACAAGGAGTGGAAAAACTAAGCCCAGAATAGTCGCCGTTTTGAGTAGACCCATGATGGAAATTCCCCCAATAATGTAGCCAAGGAACATACTGCCTGAATCTCCCATGAAAACACGCGCCGGGGGGAAATTAAACACTAGGAAACCTAAGAGCGCCCCTGCCAAAGCTAGGGTAAGATGGGCTGCTGGAACTTGATCGATCCCATTGGCTGACCAAAACAGCAAAAGAGCTACCATAAAACAAATTCCGGCCGCTAGCCCGTCCAGTCCATCTGAAATATTGACCGTGTTCACCAAACTTACAACCCAAAACAGCATTAATATTAAACCAATCGCACTTAAACCCAATGCCCCAAAATCAAGCGATCTGTCGAACGGCAGGGAAATCACATCCATGGAAAAATGAAAGAATAGCAACACGGCTGCCGCCGCAATTTGCCAAAATAGCTTAATCAAGGGACGGATTTCACGGATGTCATCCCATATCCCAACTACCATAATGATGGTGCTCCCGATGAATAACCCCCATATTTGTACAATAGATAAGGCATCCAGCACATACGATTTATCCCACTCTTGTATGAGCAAAGCCGCAATCCAAAATGCAGCATACAAGGCAATTCCGCCCAGACGAGGGATCGGACGACTGTGAACATGCCTGCCGCCCGGATAAGCGATCGCCCCACATCGTTTAGCTAACTTCATAGAAACTGGCGTCGCGACCACTGCAATGACCAAGGCAATGAGAAAGGTTAGAACATACGTCATAATCGTTCCTCCACCGTTCCCGCTGCGCACTTGTTCCATATATTTTTAACTTTGAGTAGCACTTTCTTTGCTCCTTTCTAGACAAGACCAGGGAAACCCCATTGGCGCAAGACTTCGTAAATAACCACCGCCACAGAATTCGATAAATTTAGAGAACGGGCCTCTGCACGCATCGGCAACCGAAAGGTCGTATCCGGATAACGCGCTAAAATTTCAGCGGCCAATCCTTTTGTTTCCTTCCCGAATAATAAGTATCCTCCAGGTTCATACATTATGTCGGTGTGAGTTTGATCACCTTTGGTCGTTGCTAGGTAACGACTACCTACTGGGTTTTTCTCTTCAAACTCTTCAAAATTTTCATAGATAACTTTATCAAGAAGGTGCCAGTAATCTAAGCCAGCACGTTTGAGTTGCTTGTCATCAATACTAAACCCTAACGGTTTCACCAAGTGAAGTGTTGCTCCAGTTGCAGCACAAAGCCGAGCCACATTACCCGTGTTTGGCGGGATTTCCGGCTCAACTAAGACAATATTGAGTCGCTTGTTCAAGTCTATAGTTCCCCTTTCAGTGACACCCTGTACAGTTTCCTCTACAACCCGGCGAGCAACTTTCACCCCCGGTTCCTCCGGAAAGGCCCAAACCGGCAAACCCAGAAATTTGTTTCATCAGTCCCGCGTGCCCACAATCAACACACGTTAATGACGCACCATTTTCACCCATCCGACACAATTCCGTCGTGACAACACCACAGTTTGGACATCCGAATTCGTACATAGGCATTTAATATACCTCCCAACCACAAAGTTTCTAACCGTGGCCATAATTAATCATTACACTATTATAACCTGAAATTAAGGCAAACCCAAACTATAATCTTAAAACATGATATTTCTCGCAGTTCTAAGAAAAACCTTGACTTTGCCTCGGTCCCGGCTCCTTAGGGGCAATTCATGAATTGCCCCTACAACTACTTAAAAGATATTCTGTATACTTTCCGAAAAACCCTAGATGTTCCCTCTTGTTTTTGATAATCTTAAGATCAACATCAAAGGAGGAATTATCATGGGGCACAGCCTAACTCAGAAAATACTTACATCCCACCTAGTAACTGGCAACTTGGAAAAAGGAAACGAAATCGCACTTCGGATCGATCAGACGTTAACCCAGGATGCCACAGGAACCATGGCATTTTTACAATTTGAAGCCATGAACCTTTCAAGAGTTCAAACCGAATGCTCGGTGAGTTATATAGATCACAATACTCTTCAAACAGGGTTTGAAAATGCGGACGACCACGCGTTTCTGCAGAGTGCTGCCGCGCGGTTCGGAGTGCATTTTTCCCGTCCAGGAAATGGTATTTGTCACCAAGTCCATCTGGAACGCTTCGCTAAACCCGGAAAAACTCTGCTTGGATCAGACAGCCATACCCCTACTGCCGGTGGAATGGGAATGCTCGCCATGGGTGCTGGGGGCCTTGATGTGGCCGTGGCCATGGGCGGCGGACCTTTTTATCTTCCCAACCCCAAAGTCCTGCGCGTCTGGCTTACCGGACAACTTTCAGACTGGGTTTCGGCCAAAGATATTATTTTAGAAGTTCTTCGTACCCTCACTGTAAAAGGAGGAGTTGGAAAAATAATCGAGTACGCCGGACCAGGCGTGAAAACCCTTACGGTCCCAGAGCGGTCAACCATCACTAATATGGGCGCAGAACTAGGGGCGTCCTCTTCAATCTTTCCCAGTGACGAACAAACACTCCGTTTCTTAGAAGCCCAAGGACGAGCCCAGGACTGGGTTTCTCTTACTGCCGATGAAGATGCGGTCTATGATGAAGAACTGATAATTGATCTTTCCTTGCTTGTTCCGATGGTCGCTCAACCCCATAGCCCCGACAATGTTGTTCCTGTAAGTGATCACGTAAACCAAGCCGTCAATCAAGTTGCCATTGGTAGTTGCACGAACTCCTCCTATCAAGACTTGATGCGCGTTAGTCAGATCCTGAAAGGGAAACACGTTCATCCGGACGTCAGCTTAGTGATTTCACCCGGGTCCCGTCAAGTCTTAAGCATGCTCGCCAGTAATGGCGCCCTGACAGATCTCCTCGACAGCGGGGCACGCTTGCTGGAATCAACCTGTGGCCCTTGTATTGGCATGGGCCAATCCCCAGTGTCTCAAGCCGTCTCAGTCCGGACCTTTAACCGCAATTTCAAGGGCCGGAGCGGAACCCAAGATGCTTCAGTCTTTCTGTCCAGCCCGGAAGTCGCAGCGGCCTGCGCGTTGACTGGGTTCTTAACGGATCCCCGCACATTGGGAATCCCACCCCTCGTGGATTTCCCTGAGCGGTTTCGAATTGATGACAGCATGATTTTGCCACCTGGCGATCCTACTACCCCGATTCAACGCGGTCCCAACATTCAACCGCTCCCCCTGGCCCCTGCGCTAAATGACACACTTGACTTACCTATTATTTTAAAGCTTGGAGACAATGTGACCACCGACGACATCATGCCTGCGGGCTCCAAAATTCTCCCCCTCCGTTCCAACATCCCGGCTATTTCCGAATATACCTTTCACAAAATCGATGCTCAGTTTGCTGCCAAGGCCAAGGACCTGAATCAAAGTATCATCGTCGCCGGCCACAATTACGGTCAAGGCTCCAGCCGTGAACACGCCGCCCTTGCTCCCATGTATTTAGGCCTGCGCGTAGTTTTGGCCCAAAGTTTTGCGCGCATCCACCGCGCTAACCTGATTAACTTTGGCATTCTTCCGCTCACCTTTGTCAATGAAGAAGACTATACCCGCCTAAATCCCGGCCTGATTCTCAACCTAGCGAATGTGCATCAAGCCATTCAAACGCCTGGCCCTTTTACGCTTACCCTCGCTAACGACTCAAACCCGGTTTGGGTTAATCATGATCTCACTGAACGCCAAGCCAAGATTCTACTTGCTGGGGGCCTTCTGAATTCGACTAAATATTCTGTTAAAGCATGATGTTCAAAGCTTGTTCTGTTATATAAAAGCATGTTATGATGTTTTATATTTAGTTTTATATTTGGAAATGAGGTGTATTTATTGCTCACTGAAGAGGATCGTAAACTACTCAAACTCATCGAGGAAGATTGCCGTTTAACACCTGAGGCGCTTTCCATTCAAACCGGATTGATGCCTGAATACATCACGCAACGGATCATCGCTTGGGAAAAGGAAAAAGTGATCGTCGACTATCGGCCGCTGATCAACTGGGATCGCACCGGTGATGTGTCAGTTTCCGCCCTGATTGAAGTTAGAGTCTTGCCACAGCGAGGCTATGGTTTTGACAAAATAGCCAAACGCTTACAAAAATATCCTGAGATAAAATCGCTTTTCCTGATGTCTGGTGGGTATGACCTAGCCCTACTCATCGAAGGTAAAACCATGCAAGATGTCGCTCTGTTTGTCGCTGAAAAATTAGCTCCACTCGAACATGTCCAGAGCACAGCGACCCACTTTGTGTTACGCCGCTATAAGCAAGACGGGGTCGAGCTTATGGGAGAGGAAGAGACGCTGCAACGTCTCGTGGTGTCGCCATGAATCGTTATCTCGCCACCCATGTGGAAAGTCTTCCCCCCTCAGGAATACGCAAGTTTTTCGATCTAGTCGCAACTATGAAAGACGTCATCTCTTTAGGGGTCGGAGAACCCGACTTTGTCACGCCTTGGACCGTGCGCGAAAGTGGCATCTTTTCTTTAGAACAGGGACAAACCATGTATACCAGTAACGCCGGACTCTTCGAGTTGCGGGACGAACTTGCCCATCATTTATCTAAGACTTTAGGACTTACCTACAAGCCGCTCGACGAGATTTTGATTACCGCTGGAGCAAGCGAAGCCGTTGACCTTGTGATGCGAGCCGTGCTCAATCCAGGGGATGTTGTCTTAGTTCCCAATCCCTCCTACGTGTCCTACGGACCTTGCGCGACCTTGGCTGGAGCATCTGTTCAATACATTCAAACCCATGCCAAAGATGACTTCCGTTTACGCGTAGAAGACTTAATTCAAGCGTATACGCCTAAAGCTAAGCTCTTAATTCTCTCCTACCCGAACAACCCGACCGGGGCAATCATGACTCGAGAGGACCTACTCCCCATCGCCGATTTTGCGATCGAACACGATCTTCTCGTGCTGGCCGACGATATTTATTCTGATCTCACCTATGACGGAACCCATGTCTCTATCGCTAGCCTACCCGGCATGCACGACCGCACTCTCTTTGTCAGTGGCTTTTCCAAATCCTACGCCATGACTGGCTGGAGAATCGGGTACGTTGCCGGGCATAAGGATCTTATTGGTGGACTCACAAAAATTCATCAGTATACCATGCTCTGCGCCCCCATTATGGGACAGTTCGCGGCCTTAGAAGCGTTGCGTTCCGCCTCAGAAGCGAGGGACGAGATGGTCGCCGCCTACGATCGTCGACGTCGCCTTATGGTCCACGGTTTTCGTCAGATGGGTCTCGACTGTTTTGAACCCTTAGGTGCCTTCTATGTTTTTCCTGAGATTACCAAAACAAACTTAACCTCTGAAGAGTTTGCCGAAGAACTCTTAAAGGAAGAAAAAGTAGCAGTCGTTCCTGGGACCGCTTTTGGACCTTCCGGCGAAGGACATATTCGCTGTTCTTATGCTTATTCCACTGAGCAACTTCAAGAGGCACTCAAGCGTATTACACGTTTTGTTCAGCCTAGGATTAGTTAAACTTCAGAATCGTATCGTAGAAAATCGCAAAACAGACAAACATCCATACTTCAACTAATACGGGTATTGATTTTATGATAATAGCACCAGCTATTCTATTAATAAGAACGCTGGTGCTATTTCTTTTTTTCTGGTTCCTTCCCTAACAAAACTTTTTACTTCTGAGAATCTCTATTTTTTGACAACATACTGCTTCTAGGCAAAGTTTAGTTCGACTTGTTTACGGAGATTCAGACAGGACCTTATTAACTAATTCTTCAATGGAGATGCCTAGACCTACAGCCAATTGCACAAGCTCATTTATGCGTGGAATTCTTGCTTCTGCTTCAATATTAATAAGATGGTTAAGGCGGATTCCGACATTAGAAGCTAACTCTTCTTGGGTCAGATTGCACCCTCGTCTGTAGTAGGAGATTCTTTTGCAGACGGTTTTGTCAATTATAATCAAGTGATATCTCGCCTTTCTCCCGACTTTATTATTGTTTATTCCGTATTCTCCCTCATATTTCTTTTTCCTTCTTGATATTGTAAAAGTAGGTATAAAATGATGCTAGTGTCCTACTACATTATGACTAAAGCCCTAAACAAAAAAGGACCCCCTTGCGGAGTTCCTTATGTTAAGCGTGCCATTAAAATTGAGACAGCTCAGTTATCTTTGAAACTTAATAGTAATGTCTGGCAAGTATTTCTGCATTGTTTTAAAAGTAACTTACCCTATACTCAACAATGTTAATTAGGAGCAACTGTAGAAGTAGTTGTTGCAATTGCGCTTTCGATAGCGGTCTCTTGTACCTGAGTAATTGTGCCTGATGCTACTAGTCCATCCATTGCTGTTTTATATCCGCTTTGAATTTCGTTTTGTTGGCCACTTTTCAATCCACTTTGAATAGAATCTTCTTGCGCTTGAGTAATTGTACCTGCAGTTACAAGTCCATCCATAACAGTTTTAAATCCGTTGTTATCCCCTCTTTTATACCCACCGTTTGCTGATCCACTCTGTGGGGTTGCTGCAAGTGCGCTTTGGATAGAATCTTCTTGAGCTTGCGTGAGTGTGCCTGAAGCGACTAGACCATCCATTACTGTTTTTGTTTCGCCCTGGTTCCCTCCTTGGCGTGCACTTTTAACTGCACTTTGAATGGCATCCTCTTGCGCCAGGGTAATTGTCCCTGCTGCGACAAGTCCATCCATTGCAGTTTTGATGGCACCTCTATTTCCAGGGCCAGCTACTGGAGTCGTTGAAGTGGTTGGAGTACTAGACCCTAGTAAAGATTCAACTGTTTGGACTGTGCTGTCTGTGATAGCTCCAGTGCCACCTAAAACACATGCGCTTGTAACCGAACTTGCTTCTGAAGATAAGAAATCCTTTGTTACTTGCGGCATATCACTGTCTACAAATATAAGAGGCGACCCACTCGTCGCTGCCAGTGCTGAACCAGCTAAAGCATCGGCGAAGGCTTTTCCGGTTGCCAGATAAACCTTGGAGAAGTTCAGGTCGCTACTAAACAGCTTATTTATATTTACATTTCTCTCATATATATTGGCTCCTGTAATTCTTGTAGGGTTAGGAAATGCTGAATTGTCAGCTACTCCATCATCGGACGTTGTTCCATCTGCTTTGCCTAAGATATACGTTTGAGTTATAGTGTTTTGGCTTAGATAGCTAGAAATTTCTGAAGGTACGGAGTCCCTAGCTGTTAGGATAATAGGCATACCCATTTTAGCTGCGATTGGGGATATCGATAGCGCTTCATAAGGGTTGTATCCATTGGTTACTACAATTGATCCTGTGTTGCCGACTGCGTTTGCTATTGCCACTGAAGTTGCATATCTGTCGGCACCACTTAGTCGCTGCACGTCCATGCCTGCTGCAGTTATTTGTGATGCTACACTATCGGAAACAGCGCCAGTACCACCGACGATTAATACATGTTTTACCTGGAGTTTAGTAAGTTCCGCCGATGTGTCAGAACTTAAGTTTGCCGTGTCAGTTAGCAAGATTGGAGCACTATACTTGTAGGCTAACGGAGTAGCGCTTACGGCGTCTGGAAAATCCCAAGCGTACGCAATTACTGCGTAGTCTGACTGAGTCCACCCTGCATCCGCTACTGCTACAGAGGTTTTAACTCTGTCAGCTCCAGCAATCCTAGTAGTTGATAATACTCCTGGAGTTACAGCACTTGGCGGTACTAATGTACTAGCTGCAAGCGTGCTAGTGGCCATCGTCCCTAGAATGGTAGCTACGCTCATAAAACATATAAAGCCTTCTTTGATTTTTAACATCATATATCCCCTTTTAGTTATTTAATACTGATTGGTATACCCTACATACCGCCTTTCACCGTTTTTATTAAAACCATTATGTTTAAAAGCTAGATGTTAAATTACAGTTAAATTACAGTTATATTACCTACTTAATTTGCGGATAATTTCCATCTACTTTTTTTATAATAATATATAATTGTTATCGTTCTATGACCAATTTATGGAGAATGTGTTAAGACTAATGGACTATTTCAATCAGCACAATTATCCAGAATGATTGCGAAACATAACGAAATGGTCAAAGAATGTCCCTATACTCAGAGTATAGGGACATTCTTTGACCTTCTGCCCACGTTATTAAGCATTTACAAATTCGCCCCACCCAGAACATCCCTTAACTACCCCTGAGCTGCTTTACTAAGCCAGTATACCCTTCCCCATCTTCGAATGATCCAGCGACCAGTGCTGCTGTAAAATATTACTTTTCTTGTATGTCTATTGACTTCATAAAAACGGGAGTAGTCGGTTTACTTACTTCACCTGAAGGGCTTGGTCCTACAGGGACACTAGCTATCTTATTTACAACATCCATGCCCGAATCTACTTGCCCGAAGATTGTATAGTTTGGATTTTTATTCAAGTTAGCTGAATCAGCACCTGAGCAAATGAAGAATTGACTACCATTTGTATTTGGACCCGCATTAGCCATAGCCACTATCCCCGGCGCGTAGGTATGCGCTGAGGATAATTCGTCTGCAAATTTATAGCCGGGTCCACCTGTTCCAGTACCAGTTGGGTCTCCCGTTTGGATCATGAAAGTTTTTAGTACTCTATGGAATGGAACGTTATTGTAGAAGTTGTTAGACGCTAAGAATACTAAGTTATTAACTGTTTTGGGTGCGTCTTTTGCATATAAGTTAACACCTATGTCACCCATTGTCGTGTGAATAGTCGCATGATATTGTTTTGTGATATCAATTTGCATTGCTGGTGCTGTAGCCCACGTTTTCGGACTACTGGGCTGTACAGCCGGAGTTACGGTACTTGAGGAAGCTGCTGGAGTTGGTTGGGCAGGTACTGGTGCTTTTTGTGCGCACCCTGTAAGTGACATTAATAATAATGCAGATACTACTAAAGATGCTTTTTTCATGATCGGCCTCCATTTTTTTTAGAGTTTGGTTGTTCATTGTATGATTCCCTAAACTTTGATCATAAATGTATGATGGTTACATTACATTCCACTAATTCTAATGTTCCACATTTTCCCTTGATATCCTCCTAATATTGCGGAAATATTCCAGTAAAAAAACAAAAAAGCTAATCCGTAAATCGATCTGACTGTTAGCATCAAATTACCACTGATAATAGGAGCATAGCTTTAATACCAGCAGAATGTCCATAAAGAGCATTAAAATTAATGATAGTAAAAAGGTTTCTCTTTTGGATTTTATAATAATTAGATTAAATTAAAGACCCATAGACGGCTTCCTACAAAATTAAGCACAAGGCCTCCTCCAATAGCTACTAATTTACAAATAAGCATTGGCCAGGCCAGGTAATTGTAAACCTCAACCATCAAGAAGTACGTGATCATCAATGTCAAAAAATTCAGCAACAGGAATTTAATTAATTGACCCGAGGTATGACCGCCTTGCTTGAAGGTCCATGTTCTGTTCATGAGAAAACTGTTTAACCCGCCGCAGGTATAAGATAGACTATGTGCCACAAGTAGGGAAAAACCCCAAGATGAGAGAACCGCAAATACAACTAAATCAATCCCTGTATTGACTGCGCCTACCGTGCAGAACTTTAAGAACTCAACGGGACTTTTGGTTATATTAGCTAACATGCTTCACTTTCCGTTCTTTTTTCTTCATTCCGTAGCATTCGCTCACAATATATAAGGGACGATCTCTTGTTTCGTCGTAAATACGTCCGATATACTCTCCGATAATCCCCATCATAGTCAAGAGAATTCCGGTCAACACCAGTTGCAGAGCTATGACCAAATTCCACCCTGTGATCACGGTCGCGGTAGATAGTTTTAAAAGCAACATGCCCGCCAAGGAGAGCAATCCGCAAAGGATAAGCATGACTCCTGCATAGTTAGCCATTTTGATGGGTTTAAAGGAAAAGGAAGTAAGGCCGTCCAAACTTAGCTTGATCATCTTTTTCAGGGGATACTTAGTCTCTCCGGCCAGTCGTTCATCTCTTTCATACTCAACCGCAGTTTGCCTGAACCCCACCCAACTCACCAAACCGCGAACATAACGATTTTTCTCGGGTAGCCGTTTCAATTCCTCGCACACCCTTCGGTCCAGCAAACGGAAATCGCCAGTATCTGTAGGGATATCAAGATCCGTGGAGGCCTTCAGAATTCGGTAGAATAAACGGGCGGTTTGCTTCTTGAAAAATGTTTCTCCTTTCCGCTTAGTTCGTTTGGCGTAAACGACGTCAAATCCTTCTTTCCACTTCGCAATCATCTCCAAAATCAGCTCAGGTGGATCCTGCAAATCGGCGTCAATCACAACGACCGCTGCACCTAACGCGTAGTCCATCCCAGCCGTAATGGCTATTTGATGACCGAAATTACGAGAAAATGTTATGAGTTTCACAGCGTTGTCCTGATCACAGAATTTTTTGATAATAACAGTCGTACGATCGCAGCTACCATCATTCACAAAAATCAACTCATAGGGCTCCTTTGTTGAATCCATCACCTGCTTCAAACGCCTATAAGTTTGGTCAATAACAGCTTCTTCATTGTAGACAGGAATGATTATGGAATAGCGAATGTCTGCGTTCATACTCTTGCCTCCTACTTTTAAAATAATTTTGCCGCAATGTTAAGAACTCTTAGTTCAATTTTATCCAACTAACAGACAATGATACAGGCTAGAAATACCATTTGCTACGACCAATGTTGGCACAACTAAAGTGAATACGGAGCAAATGTCACATTCTTGTCAACAGATCCTATAATTATTTCACTTAAATCTTTTTACAACTTCACAGTTACCACTTAAAGTTAATTATAGAGTAAGCCTGTTACAGTTCCGTGACCTTTATATGGAGAATATGTGAAGAATTATAATAGAAATAAAAAAATCAAAAAAAGACACACCCCATATTAGAGTGTGTCGATCGAATCCCTTATTTCAGCTTCTCTTGTAACGTCTGTAGAGCTTTTTGAAGCTGCGGGTCAAAGCTTGTGTCCATAGGGGAAATAGTAGCTGGTTGCCCTTTGGGTAGTTCTACAATGACATCCGGTTCAATCCCAATTTTGTTAATACTCACCTTATTAGGAGTCAGATATTTGGCGGTTGTCAATTTGACACTCGTCCCCCCATCCAAGGGGAAAATCGTTTGCACAATCCCTTTGCCAAATGTCTTTACCCCCACAAGGGTCGCTGTTTTATCATCCTTAATCGCTCCCGATACAATTTCCGCAGCCGAAGCACTTTCTTCGTTTACGAGAACAACCATGGGCATTCCCAAATACTTATTTTCTGTCATTTCTGTATCGACATTCCCTTTTTTATCCACAATATAAACAACTGGGCCCTTGGGGATAAAGTAACTGGCAACCTGAACGGCCGCATTGAGCTCTCCGCCGGGGTTATATCTCATATCTAGAATAAGCCCTTTGAATTTTTTGATATCCATTTTGGTCAAAGTGTCTTTAAGCTCGGTCCCAGTGTCTGGTGCGAATTGAGAAATATCAACATAAGCAATATCTGGGTTACCTGGTAATGCTTCTCCATCCACTGTTGGAACGGTGATATTTTCCCTCGTCAAACTGACTGTGAAAGTCTTATTAGTGCTCTCCCGATAGAGTGCTAAGCTTACTTTCGTTCCAGGATCTCCTCGTAGCATATCCACTGCTTTCTCTTGATCCATACTGGCGGTCTCAGCATTATTAATTTCACTAACAACGTCGCCCAGTTGTATACCTGCCTGACTAGCTGGAGAATTCTTAATAGTACTCAGTACCACGAGCCTTTTAGGATCCTTAAGGCTAAGAACAATTCCTATCCCGCCGAACTTTCCATTCAGCATTTGAAGAAGTTCTTGGTTTTCCTTGGCATTCATGTAGGTTGAATAGGGATCTCCCAATTTTTCTACCATCCCTCTTGTTGCGCCTTCAACAAGCTGATCAGTCGTAACCTTTTCTAAGTAGTCGCTATGAATCAATTGTACGACGTGAACTAACCGTCCCACGTTGTTTACGTTGGCAAGAACAATCCCCCCCAGCATTGTGGTCACTAGTACACAAAATATCAATAGGATTGTCCCGACGATTTTTGCTACTCTTTTCCAATTCCACTCTTGCAAGCAATTCAATCCCTTCTCTAATGTCTAGCTCTTATTATATGCTTATTTCTGCCTAGACACTATTCTGCTTTTCTCCAAACTAAGAGTTGAACTCGTGCAATAATCTGATCTTTCCTTCACAAATCATTAGTTAGGTTGGGCAGGTAGTTTGTTGTTCTGGGTGTCTTCCAAAGGCAAGCGATAGGGCGCTTCATCAGTGGGCCATGGAATAGAGGGATCACGATCCGTAATATCGAGGTATACTTTGGCATCTTTTCTAAGCAGAGAGATCGACGTTTCCCCTGATCCCCTCCATTACCATTTCTTGATAATAACCACCCTTTTCCATCAGTTCGGCGTGGCTGCCCGTTTCAACGATCTCACCTTTTTTCAAGACGATGATCTTATCGGCATTCCGAATAGTGGAAAGCCGATGAGCGATAATTAAGGTGGTCCTGTTTTTGGTCATATTCTCGATAGCTTTTTGAATCAGAACTTCGGTCTGCGTGTCAATATTGGCGGTGGCTTCATCCAAAACAATGACGGAAGGGTTGTGCGCCACGGCCCTGGCAAAGGAAATCAACTGCCTCTGACCTGCGGAAAGAGTACTCCCCCTTTCCATAACTGGCTCGTCGATTTTCCCCGGGAGATCGTCAACAAACTCTTTGGCGCAAGAAGTTTTTAGGGCATCCTCTATTACAGCACCGTCGATGTCATCATTGAGCGAAACATTTTTTTCTATCGTCTCAGAGAACAGGAACACATCCTGAAGCACTACGGCGATGTTCCGTCTCAGGTCTCTTTTTTTGATGTCGTTGATGTTGACACCGTCAATCAAGATCTCGCCCTTCTGAATCGGATAGAACCCGCTGACAAGACTGATGATGGTAGTCTTGCCCGCGCCGGTCTGGCCGACAAAAGCGGCCATTTGCCCTTTTTCGACGGTGAAGCTGATGTCTTTTAGAATCCAGTCCTTGTCGTTGTACGAAAACCAGACGTTTTTAAATTCTATTTTCCCCTGCATCTGCTCCATGGCGAGTCCCGTGTTCAGATCCTCCAGATTATCTTGTAGGTCCAGCAATTCGAAAATCCTGTCCGCTGAAACGAAGGCCGATTGAATGGAGGTATAATTGTCGGCAAGATCCGAGATGGGGGTGAAGAACTGCTTGATATAGGTAGTAAAGGCGTAAAGTACGCCTATTTGAAGAGTCTGGCTCCCGATTTTGCCCATGCCGTACCAGATCAGGATGGCAACCGTCAGGCTTTGAAATACGTCCGACATCGGCTTTAAAAAGCTGTTCATCCATACCTGGAAGGACGTTACCTTGTAATATTCCTGGTTTAGTTTCATAAACTCTTGTTTCTTCTCTTTTTCCCCATGGAAAAACTGAATCAGCTTCATGCCGGATATGTTCTCAGCCATAAAGCCGTTGATTTTCCCGACTAGGCTCTTCATGATCCGGAAATTCCGTTTGATCTTTGTCCGCAGGAGAAAAATGGCCGTGAACATGACAGGGATTACGGAAAAGGAAACTAAAGCCAACCGAGCATCCATCAGGAACATTGCGCCGATGATGCCCAGAATCAGAAAGACATCCTGAAAAAGACTGATGAGCACGTCTGTATACAATTCGCTCAGGGCTTCCACGTCATTGGTAGCCCGGGTGATCAGATTGCCCGAGGACATCTTATCCAGATACCGGAGCGGCAGCAGCTGAATGGTTTCAAAGACGCGGCTCCGAAGGCTCCTCATGATTTCCTGACCGGCCTTGTTGATTAGATTAACCTGCGCAATCGCGAAAAATCCACTGAAGGCCACTACAACAAAATACAGTATACCCATAGAGGTCAGCGAAAAGAGCCCTCTTTGGGCCATATGCTTAGTCAGGAAATCGTCGATCACGATCTTGAGAATATAGGGCTTGGCAAGCTGAGCACCGTTGACAAGCAGCACACAGATTGACGCCAGCACAATCCTTTTGCTGTGCGGGAGGTTCAGCAGCAACAGCCTTTTAAAATTATGTTTTTTAACAGGCTTGGCTTCCTGGCCTCTTTTCGCCCTTGAATTGAAAATCGTAGATTTCACGGTACAGCCCTCCTTGCTCCAGCAACTCCAAATGGGTCCCTCGCTCGGAGATCCTGCCCTGGTCGAGGACTATGATTTCATCGGCCTCCATGACCGCAGAGATTCTGCTGGCAATAATCAGGGTGGTTTTGTTTTTTCTCACCTTCCGGAGGTTGAGCAGAATTTCCGCTTCCGTGACAGTATCCACCGCGGAAAGAGCGTCGTCCAGCACAAGGACTTCAGGATCTTTGATGAGCGCCCTGGCGATGGAAACCCTCTGCTTCTGCCCCCCGGAGATGTTAACGCCCCGTTCCCCCAGAATCGTTTCAAAGCCATCGGGCAGCTCCATGATGTTTTGATGGACGCAGCTGTCCTTCGCGGCACGTTCCACATCGTTACCGGAATAGCTGTCTTTAAAAAACCGAATGTTCTCGGATATCGACGCACTGAACAAAAAGTTATCCTGCGGAACAAACCCAAAGCCACTTCTCAGCGCTTTCAGCTTGAAATCGTTGATGTCATTTCCGCCAATAACTAGTTTTCCTCTATCGACGTTATACATTTTTAACAGCAGGTTGACGAGCGTGCTTTTCCCCGAACCCGTCTTCCCGATGATGCCCAAGGTATGACCTTGAGGAATTTCAAGGCTGATATCGCTCAAGGCTTCTTTTTCGGCTTCGGGATAAGAGAAAGATAGGGCGTTGATGGTTATGGAGTATTGCTCTGGAAATCTCGCTATTGAACCACCTTCTTTTACCTTGGGTTTCACATTAAATATCTCGTTTAATCTGCCGAGAGACGCCATGCCCCTTTGAATAATCGTGATCACCTGGCCGATTGAGATGACAGGCGCCAGTATAATCGTCAGGTAGCCGTTAAAGGCGACAAAGTCCCCGAGGGAGATGCTCCCTTTCAGAACCATATTGCCCCCCCAGATCAGGTTAAAGACAAAACTGACGGTGAAACACAATTCGATCGCGGGGGCCAAATAAGCGGAAACCTTTACCATGCTCATATTGGCCTCCACCATCTGATCGTTCAGCTTCTGAAACCTTTCGACCTCTTTGTCTTCCTGCACGTAGGCCTTGATCACGCGGATACCGGTGATGTTTTCATTGACTCTGTCGGAGATGGCGGCAAAGGTCTTCTGCACTTTTCTAAACCGCTTTTTTACAATCCTGCCGATGTAAAACATAAAAAAAACAATCAAGGGGATCGGGAACAGCGCTAAAAGGGTAAACTGCCAGTTAATCGTTTGCGCCATTTCATAGACAGAAATCACACAAACCACGATTCCGTTGATAGCCAGCGCGGCAGCGGGGCCGAAGGTTTGTCGCACGGCATTGATATCATTAATGGCATAAGCGATCAAGTCACCGGTTTTCCTGTGGCTGTAAAATTCGGGAGAGAGCCTTTGAAACTGGTCGAAAAGTTTTTCTCTCAATAAACATTCCAGGCTGCGCCCTTTTCCGATGACTAAATTCCGCCAGGCGAAGGTGCATACGAACGTGCCGGCGGCAATGAGCAGAATGTAGGCAATATTGACATACACGGCGTTCGGCTGAAAGCCATTTGTTTTCAAAACATCAACAGTCTTTCCCAGCACCTTGGGAAAAAGAGTTTGGATGTAAGACGAGAGAAGCATAAATAGAATGCCGATGATATAGGAAAACTTGTGATCTTTCATAAAACCGATAATTATTTTTTTGCCCATCTAGTGCCCCTCCCTTGCTTATAGTGAAGGCTGCCTTACTCAATGGCCTTTACCGAGTCCCTTTCAACGAGGGTATTGTTGATCAGGATCGTTTCATAAGGCTTAGTGGGCTCCTCGATTCTTTTCAAAAGCAGTTCGACCGCGCATTCACAGGCATAATCGATGTACATTTCCAAAGTGGTCAGCGCGGGAATGCTAAGTGAAGCCATCTCCGTATTGCCGCTGCCTATTACCGATAAATCCTCCGGTACTCTGACCCCTGCTTCATACAAAGATTTGATCAGCTTGATCGCCGTATAATCCCACTGGCAGATGATCGCGGTGGGGCCCTCATTGCTCTGGATCAGTTCCTTTACTTTTTCTTCAAAGCTACCCTCGGCATAAATAAAGAAATTATCTCTCACCGACAAAGCATGGTCTTCTAAAGCCAATTCGATGCCAAGTGCCTTTTCTTTATTAATATAGGCGCTGTTACTGCCTATAAAGCCGATTCTTTTGTGTCCCTTTTTAATCAGGTATTCACACTGCTTATATCCGCTGTTATTGAAGTTATACCAGACACTGTCGCAGTCAAGGGATGGCGAGTACCCCGTGTAAAACACCAGATTTTGTATTTTCGAGGCGACAAATCCCACATAACCTTTTTCAAATCCTCCGATAAAAATAACTCCGTCAATGCCGGTGCCCTTCGCCACTTTATTCGGAAGATACAGTTTTTCCTGCCGGCTTTTATCCACAAATTCAATATCATATTCGCAGCCCACCGTTTGCAGTGCTTTTTCAATGCCCTGAATCTTGTTGCTGTAATTGCTGCTGTCCTGGATAAAGGGTTTTTGATGAAGTACCAGTATTTTTTTATCGCCAGAGTTCCTGGGCCTCAAATATCCCATTTCACTTGCTTTCATTAAAATCTTGCTTCTTAATTTTTCGCTGACACCATCCTGCCCTGCAAGGGCCCTGCTGACTGAAATATTTGAAATTGCCAGGGCTTTTGCAATATCGGACATAGTTGTCTTCTCAGATTTCATAATTGCCCCCCTAACTAGTTATATTATATCACGTAACGTCAATTACATCACAATTTTATCGTTATATTTTCGTTGTATTGTCGTTAAATTATCGTTAATAATTTGATGTTTAGATCGTTATATGCCGAAGTTTAAGGGATACTCACAAAGCAGATCAAAACAGGCCACAAACAGCAAACCGAGATATCGCCGAACTGAGGGGTAATATCTCGGTTTGCTGTTTGTGGGTTCCGAAGTGGGCACCTCTTTANNATATTACAGGAAAATCTGTCCGATAAATACAGGACTAATTACCAGTGTTTTGGTAAAAACTAATTCCCGAAAGATATCTATTCAAAAATTATTTGGAGGTCGAGCATGGCGAAACAACAACGAAACATCCCTCCTTGTCTGACACAAAATATCCAAGGCATCTTGGACTTGTTATTTTGTTCATATGCCTGATATAATTTTTATAAGGCAAAATAGTAATCAAGTGGTTCCATTATTTAGTTTGAAAGTAGATGAAGGGATTGAAAAAACGCCTAGCAACCATCTTTGCCGCGTTTATCTTATTTAGTTTAACAATCGTATATATGGAAAATATTACTCAACTAATAGCTAATACATTTTGGCTTCGTCCAGGTGTAATAGAAGCTATTGCATTAACCTTTGAAAGCAAGGAAATTACGCAAGATGAAGCGACGCGCCAAACAAATCAGGCACAAATTTTGCTCGGAAACCTATTGCAGCGCAAGGCGATAGAGTCTCCTGATGTTCTCCCGATTTATGGTTCTTCTGAACTCACAGTGGTCGATCCTCAGTTTGGACCGATGGGGGTGTTTGCTAGAAAACCTTCAGGGTTTTTTCCGTTTGTAGTAGGCCGTGGATTCTGCGAGAATCTTATTCATGTTTTGAATATCTCATCTCTAAATAAGCTTAAGAATCGTGACTTGTTATTCACCTTCGCTCCAGATTGGTTCGGGTCTAAAAACGGGATTTCCAACAATCATTTTGCAATGAATTCTTCGCCTTTAAAGGTGTATCAGGTCCTCTTTAACAGGGATTTACCTCAACCACTTAAACAGCATGTAATTAGTCGAATCCAAACATTACCTGCTGTTATTGATGGGGATATAATTTTGTCCAAGTTTCTGATGACTTATTCTGCTAAAAGCTTAACTCAAAAATTAGAACACATCGTTTTATGGCCACTTGCGAGAGTGGATTTAGCCGCGTTACAGGTTCAAGATGCTCTTCAAGTTGAACAAATTGTGAGTAAATTAAAGCCAAATATGATTAATCTGGGCTCAACACAATCCCCGGAGCAAATTGACTGGCAAAAGCTGCATAATGAGGCTGTCTCTTTTGCCAGCAAAAGAATTAGCAATAAGCTAAATATTTATGATGATAGCCCTGACTTTAAAAGATATACTAGACCTTCAATGCAAGGCTCAGAAAAAAAAGTATCCAAGTTAAACTCTTCGCGGGAGTATGATGATTTTCAACTGCTGTTAGATATTCTCAAAACTAAGGGAGCTAAGGCAACATTCATCATGTTTCCTTATAGCGGTTTATATCGAGACTTTACCGGACTATCTCCAACTGTCAGACAAGAATATTATACGAAGATTAGACAGATGGTTGCCGATGCGGGATTTAGACTAATCGATCTTTCAAATCATGAAGAAGATATTTATTATTTTGAGGATCCAGCTCATCCCAGCCCGGTTGGATGGGTAGGTACAGACAAGTTGATCAACGCTCTGTATGGGAAAAATCAATAGGAGTTTTATGTTCTCCATGTATGAAATATTTACAGAAAGAAAAGATAGATCCAATTGCGAGTAAGCGCATTTACCGACATTGATCTAGAGGTCATCCTACGAAGGCTTTTAACTTTAAAGCGTTCGTAGGATGATTTAAAGTTAAGTTCTACAATCCAAACTTACTGCGTGGGAGATGTTGAAGACAACGATCCACTAGACATTCCTTTCAATTGTGTTTCTAAATTATCTAAAATGGAACGAACTTGGTTTATCTGATCTAACATTGAAGCTGCTGTCGTTCCGCTCGCTGGTAGTGTAGGGGTTGCCTTGGGCGTAGGCACTGTCGGACTAATCGGAGTATTCATCTGTCCTGGTATAGAAGGTTGCGGGGCATTATCCCCGAAAATCTTCACGAAAGCCTGGTCTAGATTTTCTGTCATCACTAGATGGTTTTGATAGGCTAACACGACTCTTTTCATTTCTGGAATGCTACCGCTTTGATCTGATTGTAAGTAGATAGGCTCCACATATATGAAGTTTCCACCAATTGGCAAGACCAATAAATCCCCTCTGATGACACTTGAACCTTTTTGATTCCACAATGTGAGTTGTTGAGATATATCCGGATCTTGATCAATTCGCGACTCAATCTGCAACGGTCCATCAATTTCGGTATTTTTCGGCAAGGTATAGAGCAGTAATTGACCGTACTTATCACCATCCATCCGAGCAGCTAACCACGAGACCATATTATTACGGGTATTCGTCTCACTGGACGCCGGTGTAAAGGGTAACATCAAAACAAATTCCGGTTTGTCATTGCCTGGCATCTTTAAGACAGTATAATAGGGACTAACATTTTGAGGGTTAGCGTTGAAAAGTTCTTTAGCAATATCCCAGGCATCTTCTTTATTATAAAAAACTGAAGAATCGGTCATATGGAAGGTTTTCAGCATGTTAGCCTGAATGTTGAAAAGTGTTTCAGGATAACGTAAATGCGCTTTTAAAGAATCAGGCATTTGAGACAAATCCTTAAAAACTCCCGGGAAAACCTGGCGATAGGTCTGTAAGATCGGATCATTAGCATCTACCGCATAAAAGTCAACCGTTCCATCGTAAGCATCGATGACTACTTTGACAGAATTGCGAATATAGTTGAAGTTTTGATCACTGTATTCACTGGCATAAGGTAATTGATCTGAGGTGGTATAAGCATCCATAATCCATTTTAATCGTCCACCGTCTATGACTATGTAGGGATCATCATCATAAGTCAGAAAAGGTGCTAACTTTTGAACTCTATCTTTGATATTACGAGTAATTAATAAACGGCTTTGGGAGTTAACTTGATTAGCCAAGTATAATTGAGGGGTACCCTGGTGTAAGGAAACCATTAATTTGTTAAAAGGAGTGAGTTCAATTCCCGTTTTACCCTGGTAATTATTTTCAGCATTATTATTACCCAGTGGATAATCAAACTCTTTCACAGACGTGTCTGCAACCACCCAATCATTTGTTAATTCTCCATAATAAATCCGTGGTTCTTTTAGTTTAAGTTCATTAAAGTCCGTTACCGGTGGCACATCTTTAATAGCAAACGACGGTAATCCTTCAGGTGTAACTGCATTAGCGAAGGAAGCAGTCACACCAAATCCATGAGTATATTTAAAACGAGTATTGACAAAGGTCTGAGCTTCAGGATCCAAATCTGGTGTAGACAACTCCCGTGCGGAAAGCATAACTTGGCGGTAATCGTTATTTATAGTATAACGATCTATATCAACATCATGAAATTTATAGTATAGACGAATTCCTTGTTCCTGAGTATACGTTTGTAACAACGGGCGAGCGTCATTCAGACGAATATTATTCAGTGTTCCTTGATTAGCTTTTAAACTGTCAACTGTTAAAACGGTATTCCCTGGATAAGCTTGTTCTTGAACCTTATCAAGACCATACCCAAAACGAGTAAAACTGATTTCATTTTGGATATACGGTGCTTCTTTGTTTAACTCATTGGGTGTTACGATCCAGGACTGAATAAGAGTAGGGTAAATACCGTTGAGTAAGATTCCGAACACGAAGATTCCAATCACCGGCATAGTAAGTAAACGCACTTCCTTAAAGGCTAAACACAACCAAGCCAACAAAAACCCAACTATACTGAGAACAATTAGAATTTTCAGAGCGGGAAGAGAAGCGTTTAAGTCGGCATACCCTGCACCTACCACGTGACCATGTACAGAATATAATAATTGGTAAATATCCAAAATAGAGCCAAAGGCTTTTAAGGCAAAAAGTATTCCGAGTAGTAAGGCCAAATGACGACGAGCTTCTACACCAATTTCAACAGAATGCGGTTGCCAAAGTTTAAGAGAATGAAATCTCAGGACACCTGTTACGGTATAAAAAACAGCAGTACAAAAGGTTAGGAGAAACAAGGGACCAAAGAAAGCACTATAAATTGTCAGCAAAAAAGGAAGCTTGAAAAAATAGAATGAAAGATCTTGCCCAAAAATAGGATCACTTTTTCCAAACGGTGTAGCGTGAACAAACGTTAACACCTCTAACCAACCGGTAAATCCTGCTACAAAGCTAATAACAAAACTAATTAAAGCAGAAAAGATAATCAACCAAACCGTTACATTTCTTTGGCTCAAATTGAAAACCGGTTGATGCACATCTTGCACCATATGGAGACGGCTGTTTAAACGATCATTAATAAACGTGACGATGGCATGACGTATTGATAAAAGTGTTGCCGCAATAAATGCAAATAGAATTGTGCCATTAACTATCTGAATTAATCCTTGACTTAAAATTGGGGTCCAAAATAATTGTAAATATCCCAAGTCTTTGAACCACAGCCAATCCTCGTAAAAACCGCTGAAAGCAGTCAATAAAGCAATGATTGCAATTAAAAAAATCAGGATTTTAGCATAACGACCCAAAGAATATCCCCCCTTACATTTATTTTACGATAATGAGTTTTTACAGCTATACAATGCGAACCAGCTCACTATATATTCTTTCCAATTTCCGAAAATAATACCTTCATTAACCTCATATTCGGCTTGTAATCCCACTAATAGCCCCAGTACAAAGTCATGAAGAGCAATAATTGCCTTATTCATTATCCTATCACAACTGAAATTAAAGCAGATAAGGGACAATAATTGGTGGAACTGATTGGTCCTCTCCATGTTCTTCTAACCAAAGTCTAAGACGGGGATCTTGAACATTGTGCATGGCTAAAAAGGCATTTCTCTGCAGAACGGCTTTTCCGCGCCATCCAGCCGCAGTTGCTTGAAATCGTTGCTGAAACTCTCGTTTGGTTAAATTAAGAGTCTCGAGTAAATCAACGCCTCGTCGCAGCGTAGATCGAGATGAATCTGCTTGTTCCTTCTCCATCCGTTTTTGGTTGTGTGGACAAACCTCTTGGCAGGTATCGCAACCAAAAATTCGTAAACCAAGGCGCTTGCACTCCTCATTAGAAAGCATCTCCTTACTTTGAGTAAGATAAGAAACGCAGTGTTTAGCTGCAAATGTCTCTTGCCCGAGAATGTGCGCCGGGCATGCTTCGACACATCTTTGACAGGCCCCACATTGATCGATGCTAGGACGATCCGCTGGAAGCTCTCGTTCCAACAGGAGCAAAGCTAAGGATACAAACGAACCGTAGCTTGGAATAATAAGCTGTTGGTTTCGGCCAATCCAGCCTATACCAGCCCGGAGCGCGAAAGCACGTTCAATTAAAGGGCCTGTATCCACTTGCCAGCGTGGATTTCCCGTCCACCCGTTGCTAATCATGGTATCAACAAGCTCACTGATGGTCTGCCGAAGAACACGATGATAATCTGCCCCCACCGCCGAACGAGCAAGGATTCCCTCTCCCGCTCGGGGAGGAACTGTGTCAGGGAGCGGATAGGCCAAGACAACGACCGTCTGGCAATCTTGCCAACCTGCCTGGGGATCGATCCGCTGCTCAATTTCCTTTCCCTCAAAAGGCGTAGCTAAGCCTTGATTTATTCTTGTTTGTAACACTTGGGCTAACCCGTTCACTGATTTGGCCGTGGTAAACCCAATCGCCACAAAGCCCAATTCAGATCCCCATTTTTTAATCTTCGTTTGCCACCGCATTTGTTCATCAGCTTCCACAGGGATCCTCCTCGAAATTAAAACATGCCACCGGCGTAGCCGATGGCTTGAAGACATTTAGGCATTTTAAGTACCGTATTACTCATGTAATTAGTTTGCAAGTTAACCTTCTTATGAGCTGACTTATTTCGATCATCTCCTTTTCAGATGATAAGTGATATTATGTACTAGTGACCATTTGTTATGTACGCCCTCACCAAAAGGTGAGGGCCGTTAACATGGTAGGGGCATCAGCACAGCAATCATATCAGCCCTATAGGAAACGAGTGAAGTCAGACGATTCTTAGAAAGACTCTGTGATGCTAGGCACTTGCTTTTTCTTGCCATGCATTTTTTGCAGTAAATTATCCATATTCACATACATAACTGGCACGAGGACCAAGGTTACCAAGGTTGAGAGTGACAACCCGAAAGTGATCACCGCTGCCATAGAGGAAAGGGACTCAGTACCGCTACCCCCTAGAATTAGTAACGGCAACATGGCTGCCACATTAGTGACCGTAGTGAGAAGAATAGGCCTCAGACGTATAGAGCCTGCCTCTAATAAAGCTTCGGTCAAAGACTGTCCCTTGTCTCGTAATTGGTTTGTGTAGTCCACGAGCACAATGGCATTGTTAGTTACCAATCCGACTAACATGACCATCCCCATCATGGAGTTGATGTTCAAGGTATTATGGGTCAAATAGAGACCGATGATAGCTCCCACAAAAGTCGGCGGCAAGGAGAACATAATCACAAAAGGAGTGAGCAGGGATTCAAACATACCTGCCATAACCATATAGACTAAAACTATGGAAGCCAATAAGCCATCACCCAACGAACTAAAAGCCTGGGTCTGATTGCGCCCACTCTGACCAAAATCAAGCGTGTAGCCAGCTGGAACCTTCAAAGCCTTAAAGCGCTGGGTCAAGGCAGTCTGCACTTGACCAGTAGAACTTCCGAAAACGTTCGCCTGAACGGTCACACTACGCAATCCATTAATGTGATCAACTTCCGTCGGCTCATTAGAGAGAATCATCGAGGCCACCTGAGTCAACGGAACCGTTTGCCCATTTGAATTCATGATCGACACTTCAGTTAATTTAGTCACATCCTGAGAATAGGTTTCTGGATACTGAACCACAACATTATAACCATTGTCTCCTTCATAAAAGGTACTCGCTGTACTTCCTTGAAAAGCGTTCTGCAAGGCGTTGACAACCTGCTGCTCTGTCAGGTCGTTTTGAATCAAGCTATTCTGATCGATTTTCAAATCATAGGTAGGCTGCCCGCTTACCAATTGGTTATTAACGTAGCGTAAGGAAGGCGTCTCAAGCATGATTTCTGTGACCTGATTACTTAACAGGGATAAAGTATTCAAATCTGGACCAGCAATATTAACCCCAATCTGCCCAGTAGTCCCTCCGTGCCCTAAAACTGCTGCAACAGCGGTTATTTGGGCCCCAGGGATTTTTGCGAAATATGGTTGCAATTGATTAGCAAGCACGGCGGGCGATTGTTTATCAGTTAGATTTAGAGTTACGGTCAGTTGAGCAGTATTGGTTGAGGACTGATTACCTCCTGAAGTAGTTCCTATCTGCTCGTAGACTGAACTAATATTATTGAGATGTTGACGAATCAAGCTTTCGATCTGTTGGACGGTCTTGGCTGTTTGGGTAAGGGCCGTTCCAGGAGCAAGCGTGAGCGACACAGTGATCTGGTTACTCGTAGAAACCGGCATTAGCTCTGAACCAATCTGACTATAGATCGGAACTATAGCCAGAAAAAGAGCGAAAGCCAAAATAACTATTGTCAGCCGATGCTTGAGGCTCCAACTTAAAATTCGTCGATAACCCACCGTTAAATCATGCATGCCACGTCCGAACCAATCGAACGGGGCCCATCTCCGGAAAGGAGCGGTCAGGCCTGGAATCGTCTCCTCCTCAGCAAAGCGTGATCCAGTGAGAAGCTTGGAGGCTAACATAGGGGTGAGGGTGAGCGCCACGACAAGGGCGACAATGTGGGAGAAGGTAACCGTCAGAGCCATAGGTCCAAACAGTTGACCAGCGATCCCGCCAGTGAGCAAAGAAGGAGCGAAAACACATATTTGGGCCATAGCCGCCACCATAACCGCTGTTCCCACTTCTTTTGTTCCGACACTAGCCGCTTCCTTGGGCCCTAAACCCATCTGTCTGGCTCGGAAAATGCTCTCCAGCACAACCACAGAAAAGTCTACCAGAGAGCCTAAGGCAATTCCCAGACTACCCAAAGTGACGGTATTAATCGTGAGATTAAAGGAATACATCAGGATGAATGCCGTTAAAACTGAAATAGGAATGGCTACAGCGATAACGGTTGTCGTCCGTACGCTCCGTAAAATCAGGAGCATCAAAATGATCCCCAGTACAAAGCCCAGCATTGTATGTTCGCTTACTAAGTGTACTGCGCTTAAAATCCCTTGGGAGGTGTCGGTGATCACTGTAAGCTTCATGCCCTGAGGAAGTTGTTTAGTCAAGCTACCCAATGCCGCATGTACACCATCGGCAACTTGGACCGTATTCGCGCCGGTGGACTGTTGAATACTAAAAGCCACCGTAGGCGTATCATCAACTTGGGCGATCAAAGTAACATCTTGGTAGCCGTCTTGCACTGTGGCCAGATCACCCACCGAAATACTTGTCTTTCCTAAATTCAAAGGAACTTTCATTAAATCCTGAATGGAACTGAATTGTCCGTCGACTTTGAGTGGAATCAATTGAGTGCCACGCTGGGCCTGACCAACGTCCGTGGCCAAATTCGCAGCCGCTAAGGCATCAGTTACCTGGGTTACCGATAAGTTGTAATAATGGAGCTTTACAGGGTCAACATTGACCGTAATCTGGCGAGTCAAATCTCCAATCACGCTGACCGCACCCACTCCATTCACGTGCTGAAGAGCAGGGCTGATAATGTTGTCAGCTACGTCCGAAACATCTGCAACATTCCCGCCCTTGCCGCCGGACAGAGTCACCAACATAATGGGTTGGCTACTCGGATCAAACTGTTGGACGTTGGGAATTGTTGCCGTGGTGGGTAATTTGTTTTCCACGCGGTTAACAAGACTGCGCATCGTTTCCACCTGTTGGCTCATGTCTACACCGTAGTCAAAATTAACTCTTACCCGGCTGGAACCCATCGTGGATACGGAGTCAATCTCCTGTACTCCAGACAAATTCTGAAGTATCTGCTCAATTGGTTTCGTAACCTGCTGTTCTACCTCTGAAGGTGTCGCTCCCGGAAAGGATGTCGATACCGAGGCGATCGGCAGATCCATGACTGGCATAAGATCTAGAGGTAAACTTATCATAGCTACAACCCCGATCAGGATCGCAGCCAACATGACCATACTGATCGTTACAGGGCGACGAATGGATATATCCGCGATTTTCAAACTTCTCCCACCTTTCCTTGCAGATTAGTCACTCTCAACTTTTTGATGCGCTCTTTTGGGCGCCTTGATTAGGTTGAGTTACACCGGAGGGAGTCGCCAGCTTTGATACTCCACTTTGGCTAGTAGCTGAACTGTTGACTTCTTGAACGTCGCTCCCAGGTGATAATAAGTTCTGACCTTGGGTGACAACTACGTCGCCAGGCTGTAGTCCGCTACTTATCACATAGAGAGAACCAGTCATGTTTCCGATATGAACCTGTCGCTGAACTGCTTTTCCATTGACGACCACAAAGACCGAAGTTGCTCCACTTTGCATGCTTATTACACAATCAGCTGGGATTACAATCCCTTGTTGGCCGTTATTTTGAGCAAAGGCCTCTACGGGCATTCCAGGCAAAAGTTGTTGTTTCCCGGGTGTCAGCGTAATATTAACGGTAAAATTTTTACTGGTTGGATCAGGGGCCGGAAGAACTGTGCTAATTTTACCAGTTAAAGTTTCCTGAGTCGCGGGCACAAGAACCGACATCGACTGACCAACCTGCATTTTGCTGATGCTGTTAACCGGAACTGAAACGGTAGCGATCAGTGGATCCATAGAGGCAATAGTAATGAAGCCCGTTCCCGGTCCGACCGACTGGCCAACTTGCGCACTAACAGCAGTGACATAACCACCTACCGGAGCAGTGATTTGTCCATC
>OMOF01000072.1 GCA_900290375.1 Candidatus Desulfosporosinus infrequens | reverse complement strand
TCCAATGGTCTATCGACATAATGAATTTAATAGCCATAGCGCCCACTTGGATCGCTTCTTCACGAAGCCGTTCTTTGTTCGGGCGTTTTTGCCGGATTTCCTCATAGAGTTCGTCGAGCTCTTTCAGCATCACGGCATAACCCTCATGAGATGAAGCGAAGCTTGTCCCATATATTCGATAGGCTCTCTCAAGTTCTCTGATCAGGAGGGCTACTGTGACCTTTGTCTGTAGAACCCGATTAAGTTCGTCGATTCGCGTGATTGGTTTTCGCATTTATTGACACCCTTTCTCTATCGCATCACGCCAACACTGGCGGCAAACGTGACGACAATTTAAGTCCTTGTGTTCCACGAGTCCGATGAAGTCTGGGCATATTTCAGATTTAATTAATTCTACAAACCGTTCAAGTCGACGTTTTAACTCAGTGTTTTCTGCCTTGGCTATAGATTGTAATGCTTCAATCCAGCACTGTTTGCAGCCACGACTACATCCTGTTCTGCGCTCGTTTGGACATTGAAGACTAAAGGCAAATAATCGGGTTAGTCTTTCAACGCTTTCTCGCGTCATACAGTCCCTTCCTTATCTGCTACAGTCTTCATCATGGTTGGGCCTCCCATTCTTGCTTTCACTGCCTCGATTAGCGCCATTTGCCCGACTTCCTTTCGGCTCAGGGCCGCTATGACCTGTTCATCCATGGTCCCACGAGTAACTATGTGATGAACAATTACAGTTTCGTTTTGGCCTTGACGGTATAATCGTCCATTGGCTTGTTGGTATAGCTCCAAGCTCCAGGTGAGCCCAAACCAGACAATGATGTTTCCGCCAGCCTGTAAATTTAGCCCATGCCCTGTTGAAGCCGGGTGAGCTAGGATAATCTCAAGTTTGCCGTCGTTCCAGTCGGTTATATCTTGCGACGTGTTCAGCTCCCTCGGTTTAATTTTCCGGGCTTTGAAGAACTCGATAAGCCTGTTCTTATCGTGCTTGTAAGCATAAAACATGAGCATGGGCTTACCGTTAGCCCCTTCCCACAAATCCTCCAGAGCATCCAACTTACGTTGGTGGATTTTCTGTACTGCACCAAACTCATCGTAAACCGCACCATTCGCCATTTGCAGCAGCTTGTTCGATAGTGCCGCTGCGTTGACCACGTCAACATCTCCATCAGCGAAGGGAAGCAGCATCTCTCGCTCCAACTGTTCGTATAAGGCCTTTTCTTTGACTGACATCTCGACCCGCACGAAGTTGTCAATCCTCGGCGGCATCAAGAGATAATCTTGGGCCTTCATGCTCATACAAATGTCTGATATACAATTATAAATGGCCTTCTCAGCATTCGGCTTTGGCTTGTATTTGTACACCACCCCAGTATTACGGTCCATAACATCCGGCAAAAAGTACCTCTCCTGATAACCTCCTAGGGTTTTCCCCAATCGCTCTCCCCTATCCAGCAAACACATTTGAGGCCATAGGTCAATTAGTCCGTTGGGAGCGGGTGTTCCGGTCAGGCCCACAATTCGCTTAATGAGCGGACGGACCTTGCGAAGCGCCCTAAACCGCAGGGCACTCGCCGACTTAAAACTGGAGAGCTCATCGATTATGACTATGCTAAATGGCCATTGATTGGGCTCATAGTGCTTGACCAACCACGCCACGTTCTCGCGATTGATCACGTAAATATCTGTTTTCGCTTCAAGGGCCGCTAATCGTTTCTTCTCCGCCCCCAAAACTTTCGTGATCCGCAAGTGTTTTAGGTGATCCCATTTTTCACATTCTTTGCTCCAAGTATCCTCAGCAACCCTCAGAGGTGCAATGATCAAGACTTTGATCGACCCATCGAGAAGCTCGTTAATCGCTGTCAACGTTACCACTGTTTTCCCCATGCCCATGTCGAGGAACAGTCCACAGGCGGGCTTGTCTAAGATTTGCTTGGCTGCGTAGTCCTGGTAGTCATGCGGAACATATTTCATCCACAAACGCCTTCACTTTCTCCATGCTGTCAATTACTCGC
The DNA here is from genome assembly GCA_900290375.1 of Candidatus Desulfosporosinus infrequens. Classification (GTDB taxonomy): domain Bacteria; phylum Bacillota; class Desulfitobacteriia; order Desulfitobacteriales; family Desulfitobacteriaceae; genus Desulfosporosinus; species Desulfosporosinus infrequens. The sequence continues at coordinate 6,049 of OMOF01000072.1, read as the reverse complement.
ACTTTATGCCCAAGTCCCTCAAGGACCATGGACGTTTTAAGTTGCCTTGGTGTCATGGTTTTTCCTGGGGCTTTCAACTCTACGAAGAACACCTGACCATCAGGAGCAAATACGATTCTGTCGGGCACCCCTGCTGTACCCGGTGAGGTGAATTTTAGAGCAAGACCGCCCTTGGCTTTGACCAATTCCCTGAGTTTTCTTTCGATTACTTTTTCTCTCATAGGAATTCAAACCTCGGTCGACTGCGAAAACGATAGCCTTTATATCTCGTTTCAATAGCTTTCAAAAGTTTAGCCTCCTTCAGTTTGAGGCCACCCCATATCTGGGTGGCCAGACCTATATTTAATATAGAAGGAAAATCGGGTACGCCGGGTTTTGTTCACAACTTTATACATGTGCGTGTGCGTATGCGTGTGTACGTGTATATATACACATATACCTAATATATATATATAAGTTGGATTATCTGGCTTACCCTTACGGCCATGCAGTTTTCACCAGGATTGCGCTTTGGCTTGTACCCGGCGGGATTCCGTAGATGTGGCGTAGTTTTTATAACATCCTTTTTGACCTACGCCGAGTTTGGATTTTAGACCCTGGCGTATTAAAAATCATTAATTTCTAAGTTTATACCCTTCCAATATCTCGGGCCTTTTTGATGATACTCAGTTAACTCTGGGTGGAGTGCTTTAAGTCGTGCGTTGAATTTCGTTTGACTCAGTGGGTGGTTGCCCCACTGTGCGCAGACGTTCCTGAAGGCATCGTAAAGGTCTTGTTTGCCTACCATTTCTACGGTGTCAAAGCTGCAATACTCATCTAGAAAGTGCGCAACGGTATCGCTCGCTAGGCGGTATTCCGCCCGAGCTGCTGCAATCGTTTCAGATGACGAGAAATCACCCTGGACCACAAGTCGCTGCATCCCTTGGAGAGCTCGGAGAAGGAACCCAGACAAGGCTTCCGCTTTAAAAAGACTTTCACGCAGCCTTCTGTCTCTAAACTTTGTAGGAAATGGTATCAACAGTAGTCTTCTGTGAAATCCCTCGGTATTATCTTTACTCAGGGGTGGTTCATTGGCAGAGTAGATCAGCTTAGCCCTGTTTCTAAAGCTAAAGGGATCCTTGTGCTTCTGCTCAGCTTGCATCATATCGCCGGAAGTCACTTGCTTGAACACCTCTGTGTTTTCAAGCGTTTTATTGGGGATATCAGCGTGCAGATTTGCGAGTTTCCCAAAGAGCTGAGCTACTGCAAAACGATTATCCGTTAAAGCCTGGAAGGATACGTTCGAGACATTCTTTTTACCAAGCATTTCCGAAATAACAGCGATCAATGTTCCTTTTCCGTTGCCTCCCTCTCCCTGCAGAATCAGCGATCCCTCATATCTCATCGTTGCAAGGAAGCAATACCCAACGTATTCTTCGAGGACTGGGATAGCGTCATGCGGCATAACCTTTTTCAAGAAGGTATCAATCGGAAAGGTGTCGGCGTCCAAGTCATAAACTACTGGGAGCTGTAAAGTAGTTCTGCACTCCGGCGTGTGAGGTTTTAATTCCAAGGTCTCTAAGTCCAAGAGTCCATTCTTTAGGTTTAATAGACTCCCGGTTTCTACCGCTTCTTCAGCGAGAATTAAAGGAATCGTGTTTTTAATATAGTCCATGGCTTCGCGTACCCGGCTTGACTGGAACTCCAAACCTAAGGCTGTGGTGGCTTCGTTCTTAAAGGTGCGCTCATCCTTGACATAAACTCCGTTTCTGTAAAGATACACATCCTCGTTCATGACGAAAGCATGATGGCGTTGTAGGAACCACTCAGCCATATAGGCAGGGATAAATTTTTCTTCTTTGAAAAATATCTTTTTAGGATTCACTTTTTCGTTCTTAAAGTCTACCTTCGCCGCTTCAATGCGTTCCTCGCGCTCAAATTTCTGCACCCCGACGTCGTTTCTGGCAAAGTCCATCATGGCCTTAAAGGATGGAAGCTTAGTCGTCTGTGTGCCGTCCTCAGCATCCTTATCCAGCTCGCCAAACTTGTGCAAGCGGACTAAATCAAAGGCGTTACAAAGTTTACTGCTGGCCGGATCCGTTGCGTGGTGGCTGTAGGCATATAAATCCTTATAGGTGACTAAGCCTCCCGAGGTTGAGCCGCCGGTATAGGTGTACCGATCTTCAATATCACAAGACTCATATACGTCACTTAAAAACGTTTCCAATGCTTCGGTTATAGAGTACGTGCGACAAAACGCACCGACAATACCCTCTTTGGCTGTGGGATCGGCCTGCTTAGCTACCGTCGTTTTGACAATTTCTCTCTGCCTTGATGAAACGGGCCAGCTTGAGGTATCTGTCCAGTCTTCATATCTCGCCAAGACTTCATCCGGATTCAACCACGGCCCATCTTGGTATTCGAATAGGAACTCTCCATCCAAGGAGGTTGAGGGCCAGTACATCAATCGTTCGGGTGAATACGTCGTGTCGTCAAACTGCTCAATCCCAAGATCGTCGGCTATCTTTCGAGCAATAGCCTGGTATTCATCCGGTGTAACTCGTCTCATCAACGGGATAAGGAGCCTGAACCTCGGGGCATCGGGTGCATGTTTGTGCGTTGCGTAGATGCAGCAGGCGTACCCATTAAACATGAGGATATCCGACCACATACTCAGCTTCGCGTAATCCCCATCCAACGCGACTATGGAACGGTACTCCACGAAGCCCTTTTTGCGCCGCCCACCTTTGAGCTTCCCACCGACGAATCCACCCACGTCTTTTCTCGCGTCCTGCTCGTCTTTGGACATTTTCCGGTATTCGGCGACGGTCTCAGCAGTGCGTTGAGTGGTTTGCACTCGGCTAAGGAGCTCCGACCAAAGTATTTCTTTGGGTACCCATTTTTTATCTTTACGCGAATTGCCCGTCGCAATGGTTAGAGAACCGTCGTACTTAAGATTCAAGTCTGAAACCCCCAGTTCAATCCTTTTTGTATTATCCTCAAGTTTTCTTTATCCCCAACAAATGCACAAATACCTGAAAATTAACAGAAAATCTGTTTGAATGTTGAGGATAAAAATCTGCTTTTACTTTAATCCACAAAGACGAGCAAGTTCATCTTCATCATCCATCCAAAGCGGCTGCTCGGTATCTGCAGACGGCAAATCCACCTTATTCAGTGCTTAACCAACACTGTTTTAACAGAGCTATTCCATCGTCATAATCAAGGTTCATATGGTTTTCCTCTAGATTTCATATTTAGAGCACAGAAGTCTCTAAAGTATTATCCTCAACATTTTGGATGAAAACCATTGTAATAACTTGTTTTTAGTAAATGTTGGGGATAACGAAAATCTGAGGATAATACAAAAAATCATGAATTCATGATTTTTTATAGAATACTGATTCAAACCCGGCTGCTTTCAAGGGTAATCCCACAGCCCAACTTATCGGCTGGCCCATAATGGCGCACGCTTCTTTGAGTGATCCCTTGTCTATGGGGGCTGATATAACAATCTCGTCATGGACGTGCATCCCGATCATATAACCAGCCTTGTCTACCCTCAGCATCGCGTCTGCCAGACAATCGCGAGCTACCGCTTGAGTAATATTTTCAACGAGGCGGCCCCCATACGTGCCTATGCGGCACCATTGTCTACTCTCGCCGATACCCTCATAGGAGATGGCCTCACGACCGAATTTATTGATCTCTATTTTGGGCTTGATGTAGGAAAGCTTTCGTCCCGATGGAAGGGTAATAAACAGGATTCCGCTTTCTACATGAAACTTCACACTACCTACAACGGATGGCTGTCTTTTTTTGACTGCTTTCTTCGCGGCATCTTCGACGGCGTACCAGTATTTAACGATATTGCTATTGGCTCGCCGCCAGGCTTTAACCAGTCCGTCGAGTTCCTCTTCGTTAAGGCCCATATCCAGTGCCCCCATAGCAATAAGGGCATTGGCACCGCCTTGATAACCAAGTGCCAATTCACATATTTTACCTTTTTGCCTAAGCGCGTACTCAGGATTCCCTTTGGTGATGCGCTCCACAGGTACACTAAACATCTGTGAAGCTGAGGCTTCGTAAATCTTTCCGTGACCGTTGAATACTTCAAGCCGCCAGGCTTCCCCCGCGAGCCACGCGATTACTCGCGCTTCAATGGCTGAGAAGTCGGCTACGATCAGCCGATGCCCTTTCGATGGGATAAAGGCGGTTCTAATGAGTTCAGAAAGCACACCGGGCACACTATCGTAGACCATTTCCAGAAAGTCAAAATCTCCGTCTTTCACGATACCCCGCGCTGTCTCTAAGTCAGGGAGATGGTTTTGAGGGAGGTTGTGGACTTGGATTAATCTCCCAGCCCACCGCCCCGTCCTGTTCGCGCCGTAAAATTGCAAAAGTCCACGCACATGGTTATCTGGGCAAATTGCTCTTTGGATGGCGTTATATTTCTTGATGGATGTTTTTGCCATCTCTTGCCTCAATTGAAGGAGTCTTTGGATGTCGCCTTCGGTGCTGCTTTCCATTTCTGCCACAGCCTTTTTAGATAAGCTTTCCACCTCAACCCCGCTATCTAGAAGCCATTCTTTGAGCTGAGCCACACTGTTGGGATTGTCCAGCCCGGTCAGTTCCTTGGCTTCTTCGAAAATGTCCATTCTGTACTGTTTGTCGCATTTAATTGCATTCTCTACTAGTCTGGTATCCACCAGAATCCCTCGGTCGTTGATCTGTTGGTCAAGCACCCAAAGTGCCTGTTCGTTGTCAGAGATAGGGTACTTTTCAAGCTTCTTTCGTATGGACTGCTCAACCTCAACATCCCTCTTACAATAATCTCTGAACACAGCCCATTTCTCTGGGGCATGAACTGGTAGATTCCTCGTTCTCCCTCCATTTACTTTGGTGGGCTTACAGGGACAACAAAAGTACCGGATAAGTGCCTTGCCCTCGCCCATTTTCTGCTCCTCTAATGCAAGAACCTTAGCCACCCCGGCCAGATGGAGTGGAAGCCCTAACATGGCCGCTTGCACAGCCGTACAACGCCAGGCGTTGGGAGAGAGGGACTGTTTGAGATATGCGGATAAACAAGTACGTTCAAAATTGGCGTTAAAGGCTGTCTTTAGCACGTTATCATTGCTGAGGGCTGCTAGTATTTCTGGTGGCAGCTTCTCACCACTTGCCAAATCCACCAGTTGCACAGGTTCATCACCAAAGGCATAAGCAAAAAGCAATATTTCAAAGTCGGGAGCGGAGGTGTACGAATACACCCCTGCTTTTTTCAAATCCACACTGGAATAGGTTTCTAAGTCGATGCCTAACGTTCTCTTATCATCAAGAATAGCGTTAGCACACGGCTCGTAAGGCCCAAGATCATCCGGGCACCCCCAACCATACTGTGGAACACCATTACAACCTACAGGACAACGCCAATTCCTCATTTTAAAAATTTCCTTCCTAGCTCAGAAAATCGTCATCTTCAAAGTCATCGAAGTCGTCCTCTGCTCTGCTACGTCCTCCTCCAAGCGGCTCCCCATCGGCGAACTTCTGCAGGTTCTGTAGACCACAAGCAATGCCACGGTTTCCGTTGACGTTAAAGGGGTAGAATGTAATGCTCGCTCGACCATAACAGCCGGAGTAGACTTCTGTGCTGTCGAGGATGCCTTGTTTGTCGCGGTCTATGACCCCAGGGGCTGTCGTGCTATTGGCATTGATAAAATAGCAATTTGCATAATTCTCATCGTCGGCCCGGTCGATGTCGCCGTCACGGAGTGGAGTCTTGAAGCCCGCACCGCTCGTGAACTTGGCCCCAAACTTGGCGATTCCAGCTTGTTTAGCTTCTTCTGTCGCCGCTTTGACTTTGGCGATGGTTTCCTTGTCTGATTTTGCAATGATGAGACTGACAGAATACTTTGGATCTCCCCCGTTGATGCTCTTTGGTGCCCATACGTTACAAAACGAGAATCTCGCTTTTCCAGTTACCACTTTTATAATATTTGCCATAATTTTGATTACCTCTTTTCATTTTTGGGGCCAAGGTCATTAAGTTCCATACGACCTTTGGCCATACTTC
>OMOF01000127.1 GCA_900290375.1 Candidatus Desulfosporosinus infrequens | reverse complement strand
CCTGTTCCCATACCGAACACAGTAGTTAAGCCCTTATACGTCGAAAGTACTTGGTTGGAAACGACCTGGGAGGATAGATAGTTGCTGGTTAAGAGAAAAGAGCACTCAATTATGAGTGCTCTTTTCTTTTTTGTATTGGCACTGATGAGTATATATTTCATTATTGAGGTTAGATTGGTGAGAATGCCTCAGATGCTAGGCACGACTATAAGCAGGGAACCCAATATTCGCAAATATTAGAGTGAGTCGCTTAGTTAGAGTGAAACGATAACTTCCTTATTGCAGTACTGGAGGTACGCGAAATGAGCGCGCGCAGGAGTAACGACGCAGATGAGGTATTATCGCCAATCGGACTAGCTAGGGGTTCCACCTGTTCCACTACGTTGTAAGGTTCGAATGATGTTAGCATTTAGATGCTAACATCATTCGAACCTTACATAATTTTTTTGCAAATATTTAGTACGCTGCTTCAGTTAAGCCTTTATACGCTGAAAGTACTGGGCTGGAAATATCCTGGAGGAGAGAGAGTTGCTAGATAAAAGAAAAGAGCATTCAATTATGAGTGCTCTTTTCTTTTAACTAGTAACTATTAGAAAGGAATAAGTCATTTTATGGCGAATTCAGAAACAATAGTATAAAAAAAGGGGGAATATTGTGCTTTCGAGCATTCGGAAAAAATATTGATCGCTATTGTACCCTTATACTACCAATGATGATAATTTTATCTTAAGTGAGTTATCATTAGTTGGTTCAAATTATTGATCCCGAAGTGAATGTGATTTCAAATAAAATTGGTATTATCACAGAGGTTGTGAATGTTTTAGGTAATTTACCGCCCTCACTACTACTATCGCAGGTGTATCTAAAGCATAAACCAATTTAAGCTTTAAAAAAATCGGAGGTGGTCAAATGAAAACGTATATTCAATGTAAAGCATGTGGTTTTATTATGGATGAAAGTCACCTAAAAGATCTCTGTCCTGCATGTGGGTTACCGAAAACAGTATTTGAACCGTATCTAAAAAAAATATCTCCCAAACGTAGATTTATTATTGATCAACATATCCATCCAATTAGCGTTCATTTTCCGCAAGTTTTTATTGCTGTTATTATCTCCATGCTTTTCCTCTCTTTTTGGGTGAATGATCCCTTACGCGGAGAATTTTTAATAGCTGCAAAATTATCTATTTTAGCATTCCCTTTATCTGTATTACTAGGATTTATTACAGGGTTAATTGATGGCAAAGTTCGTTTTAAAAAGTTGAAAACTCCTTTGCTGGTTAGGAAAGCAATTGTAGGTATGATTCTTCAAGTCTTATCAATCATCATTTTTATCTTATATTGGATGAATGGATTCACAACATTCACGATGCAAATGATTATATTTTTAAGCATTTTAGCGACTATTTGTAGTATATATTTAGGTCGAACTGGTTCTAGCATGTTTAATTCCATAATGGCCGGTTAAAAAAATGATATTTAGAAAGATGATTGATGTAGAATATTTCATTGAACTACCCCCACCTAAAGAGGTGGGAGATTCTTGGGAACACCACGACTAGTGCCGAAGTTTAACCAAGCTATCCCCGTCGCACCGACGGTTCATTGGCGTTAAGCCAAAAGTCTAAGTCCTTCAGCGAGTATATTATTCGCCGCGTTCGTGTCCCTGTCATGCCTTACTCCGCAGTTTGGACATTCCCATTCCCTAAGATTTAGGTTTTTAACTTCTCTGTTACGGTATCCGCAACAAGAACAGTTTTGACTTGATGGGAAGGTTTTGCAGATTACTGAAATAGTTCTGCCATACCAATTAGCCTTATATTCAAGCATGGAACGAAACTCCGACCAACCAACATCAGCAATTGACTTTACTAATTTATGATTCTTAATCATGTTGCTCGTCTGCAAATCCTCTAGGCATATTATATCATTCTCTTGAATCAGCCTAGTTGATAGTTTTTGCAAGAAGTCATGCCTGCAATTAGCGATCTTCTCATGGTGGTTAGCAAGTTTGATTCTAGCCTTGTTGCGGTTATTACTACCCTTTGTTTTTCGAGATAGCGACTGTTGCAACTTAGCCAGTTTTCTTTCTAGCTTGCGATAATATTTAGGATTGGCAATTTTTTCGCCAGTGATAGAT
>OMOF01000102.1 GCA_900290375.1 Candidatus Desulfosporosinus infrequens | reverse complement strand
CCTCTGGTATCGCCGATGTGCTCGACGAAATGTTGTTCGAGTTCTGAGTTGAGGCCGATGATAACTGGAAATTCTATTCCAGTGTCAGATGTCTTAGAACCAACAGCAAACACAAAATTATCAAAGGTTCCAATATCATCAAATTTTTCATTAGTTCCGCGAACGTCATGATGAATAGTCACTGCGTTGAATGTATATTTATCACTAAGGGTCACATGATCAGTTGGAGTTCCGCTTACATCGTATCTGGTAACAAATGCTTTTCCAGAATCTTTAAACTTTCCAACTTCAATACTTCGACCATCAGTGGTTACACACCGATTGGAAACTATTCGATTTGAACAATTTGTTTTGTTCATAGTATTCCCCCTAAGAGAACTTACTGTTTAAAGTCGTCAGGTCACACTGTAACTATGACGGTTCCTTCATGATGAAGATCTTCACTATCGAATCTTACCAACTGATCAAAGTGCTGTGAATTGTTTGATTCATAAAATCCGGCACAAACTGTTCTGTCAGCCAGATCTCCAGAAATATTCCGGAAATCTTAACCACGAATTTCATTTGCTTCTGGGTGATAATGTGCAGTAGCAATCCTTTCTATGGAATTATCGTCAGTCGAAAAGGAGAACTTCTTGACTAGACCTTTTCTAATCGCTCCTTTAGGATTTTCCTTAGAGATGCATTCTGGTTTAGTAAACATTCCTCCACAACAACAAAAGACATCGTCTGGACCAACGTTGACATCCATGAAATATCCATTTTCATGACTGACAAATTTTGCTTGTACTCTGAGAGCCGTATCGAAAACAATGATGACCGGATGTCGATTATCGACAATTCCTTCACTACCGACTGCAACCAATCTTCCGCGAAATATATCATCATGACCAAAGTTATCGAGAACGGCAACCGATAGTAATGTTAGATCTTCAATCATAGATGTGTAATGATACACTGGGCGATTGGTGTAGTCATATCTGGTAATAAACGCATTGGAGTTTTTACCCAGTTGACCAATTTTAATTATTGATC
>OMOF01000233.1 GCA_900290375.1 Candidatus Desulfosporosinus infrequens | reverse complement strand
TCTCCTTTATTGATTTAAGATTTTGTAAAATATTTAATTTTCTATACACTTTAAAATATACCCATACAGCATTGATCAGCAATAATGCACTAGTAAGAAAAAAGACATATTTAATCCCCAAATAGCCTGCCACTTGCCCGCCTAAAACTGATCCTCCAAATACGCCCAAATACCCTGCCGACATGTTAAATCCAAAAACTCTGCCTGTAAGAGAATCTGGTGTAATTTTCTTAACCAGGATATTAACAGAAGGAATTAGCCCTGCCATCGTTAATCCTAATAAAAAGCGAAGTCCCATTAATTGCCATGGATTTTCCACAAAGGCTTGCGGTATATAAATGATTCCGGCAACGACAAGTGCGACTAACATGACTTTATGCGCTCCTATTTTATCAGATAGTTTTCCCAGTCTCGGAGCGGCAATTATATTTGCCAGTCCTGAGGCTGAGAATGTCAGTCCGGCCAACAGAGCGACATGACTGGAATCTTTGGTTAATTGGGTGACATAGACTGTTACGATGGGTTCTATAGAAAACAGCCCTAGAGTTAATGTAAAAAAGGTTACAAGTAAGATAATAGTCAAACTTTTTTCAGGAACACTCTTCCATATCTTCTTGATACTAACCGCCCTTTTATCCTGACGAATAAAAGATTCCTTGACAAATAAAGCCGTTAGAATAAAGGCAATCATCAGCAAGGCACCTGTTATGAAGAATACAGGTTGAAGACCAAGGTTCTCTTCGATAAAACCGCCAATAATTGGACCTAGCAAAGAACCAGCAATACTTCCTGTTGAAAGTGTGCCTAAAGCATATCCTGCGTGTTCCTTGTCCGTTTGAGTTGCAATCAATGCAGTACAAGCTGTGCTAAAACCTGTGATAGTACCCTCCAATAATCTTAATCCGATCAGTACATATACATTCGGCGCAAACCCCATCCATACCAAAGCTTGCCCGTAAAATCATTGGCTTTCGCCCAAATTTGTCAGCAAAATGTCCCCAAATAGGGGAGAAAACAGCTGAAATTAAATAGGTAACACCAAAAGCAATTCCTGAAAGTTGTGCAATGGAAGATGTACTGTGAACTCCTAAATGCTGTATATAAAGCGGTAATACTGGGGCAATCTGACTCATTCCTATACCCGATACAAACATTCCAAACCAGCAAACGAATAAATTTCTTTTCCAAATCGGCATGAATATAAGCCTCTCTTTTGTTTTTTAGCTTTCGGGGACGGCAGTCTGTACTATACTTTTCTAGATTTAATTGAGATATACCTAAACGGCTTTTCAGTTGGAAGATTTTCTAAAGTAGATTCATCATGTTCTACCCCCATAGCAGACTCCTCTTTGAAACAAAATCCAAAGAGGAGCTTGCTTTTGTTCTGATCTCGCAGAGCAGGGATCCCTTATTTTTACTCCAAGGTGTCGATCCAAGCGTTGACAGTAAGTACATCGGCCTGACGTGGAAATACCTTCTCGGTGAGAACGCGGTGAACCTCAGGATCGAGATCAAGACATGCATCCGAAAGAACCTTTAATACATAGTCTTTATCTGCAGCCTCCCGCAATGTGGATAGAACGACGCCGCTAGTAGAAATTCCACTGATAACTAGAGTGTTGATTTGGTGAGATCGGAGGATGACTTCGAGGTTGCTGCCAGCGAAAGCGCTGACTCGAAACTTTGTAACGACTGGTTCGTTTGGTTCGGGATGAACGG
>OMOF01000629.1:204-2906 GCA_900290375.1 Candidatus Desulfosporosinus infrequens | reverse complement strand
CCAGAGAAAAGTTGATCTTGGATCTCCTGTGGAATGAATTTTGTAAATAAGAACATCATCAAAATGGGAATCAATGTGAAAAATAAAAACCGTGACAGATTTTCAACGGATTCCTTCCGCGAACTCGTCGTATCGCGGAGTATTTGATTTGTAGAATGCAAAATCAGTTGATTTCCTAGTAAAATAATTGCAACAAATAATAGGGGTAACACGATCGACAATAATCGTCCCCATTCTCCGAATGAAAGAATATGGGGAATCATTAAAAAGGGTTCAACAATCATGGTTGCAATTAATAAAGCGGTACTCATATATTTATTGATCGTCTGTAAACGGTAAACAGCCAATTCCGCTGACCCCGTCTTTTTGTAATACTTTTGGATGTAGCGTGCTAAAAAGGCAGTAAATAAATAATTACCACATAATAGCAACAACGATAAAAAAACCGCTTCGGATAAGGTTCGATTTGCAAACCATTGTAGCATAAATAATGTCCCCTTCCTAAAATTTTCATGAACGACATCTTTGATAATTATGTTCGATAAAATCCATCCTTTTACCTCTTGCGCGAAATCAAGTAAAATCTACCACAACCAGCATTTCTTCCAATCCTTAAGAAAGAAAAGCATTAGCATGTCTAAAAAAACATAAAATGATTGTGAACTACTCACAAGGCTTTTATGTTGACGTACTTTCCAAAGTCTGTTATCCTAAAGCCAATAAGAAGAATTCCTGCAAGAGATTGGTAGTCAATGAAGACTGAAAAATCAGGTGTATGTATCACACCACTACGATTTTTCGGTCTTTTTTATATCACCTAAACGTTGAGCGAACTTAAATGTGAATAAGGAGATATCATACTATGAAAGAATATGGCTTATTTATCGATGGAAAATGGTTAGTAACCCCTGAAAAAATTGCTGTAATAAACAAGACAACGGGTAAGGAAAGTGCTTTTATTTCAGTAGCTGGTGAAGCAGAAGTAAAAGCTGCTACGGATGCGGCCGCAAGGGCATTTAAGACGGTTAAAATCGAACCGTATCGGCGTTATGAGATCTTAATGAAAGCCAGTCAACTTCTAATGGATCATCAAAAAACCATGGCGATCCTTTTATCCCAAGAAGTAGGCAAACCCATTCGCGAAGCAATGGCTGAAGTAACCAGAGCCCAACAAACCCTGATTCTTTCCGCCGAAGAAGCGAAACGAATGACGGGAGAAATGGTCCCCCTAGCAGGCGCACCAAACTGTGGCAACCGTGTAGCCTTTACCATGCGAATGCCTGTGGGAATTGTTTGCGCTATTACCCCTTTTAATTTTCCTCTTAATTTAGCGTGTCACAAAATAGGTCCCGCTCTCGCCGCTGGAAATTCTGTAATCTACAAACCAGCAACGGTGACCCCCTTATCTGCCGTATTATTATGCGAAATTTTTGCAGAAGCAGGACTACCAGATGGTTACCTCAATTTACTAACAGGATCAGGTTCTCAATTAGGAAAATTCTTAACCGCAGAGCAACGAATTCATTTCTACAGTTTTACAGGTAGTCCGGCTGTCGGTAAACAGTTAATGAAGGATGTTGGTTTTCGCCGTGTAGCGATGGAGCTGGGATCAAACTCTGCAAACATTGTACATCACGATGCCAATATTGCCGAGGTCGCCGTCCTCTGTGCAAAACATGCTTTTGCCAATGCGGGACAAGTCTGCATCTCTTGCCAACGAGTGTATGTTCATCGTAGTATTTATCATGCTTTTTGCGAGCAAGCAGTTGCCTATACCAAAAAACTAGTGGTCGGCGATCCTCTTGATCCTACGACTGACATTGGACCTATGATTAGTGAACAAGAAGCAATCCGCATCGAAAAATGGGTCAATGAAGCGACTGCCAAGGGAGCTAGGATCTTAGTCGGCGGAAAGCGCAAGGATGCTTGGTATGAGCCAACAATTGTAACCGATGTACAGACTGACATGAAGGTTATCAGTATGGAAGCTTTTGCCCCTGTTTTTTCCATTATCCCTTACGACACAATCGAAGAAGCAATTGGGATGGTTAATGATTCTATCTATGGTTTGCAAGCAGGCGTATTTACCAATTGCCTCGACGTTGCGAAATTATGTGCAATGAAAATCGAAACCGGTGGGGTAATCATCAATGATGGGGCTACCTTCCGAACGGATAATATGCCTTATGGCGGGATCAAAGAAAGCGGTATTGGCAGAGAAGGTCCACAGTATGCTGTAAAAGAGATGACCGAAGAAAAATTAATCGTTTTTAATTTTTAAGTTTCCTGTCTAACGATAGCCTATTAAAAACCGTGAAGAGGAGGTCCATTATGATCAGTTGTAATGATATCATCCACTTACCTTCCTTGACTAAACTTACCCCTGTAGCTGGTAAGTCTGGGTTGCATCGTTTAGTGCGCTGGGTACACTTTATTGATTTGCCTGACGTGATCCCTTGGGTGCAAGGCGGCGAACTGCTGATTATTACGGGCATCGGACTTGACGGTGATATGGATAAGCTAAAAAATATTGTCCGGGCAATAATAAAAAAGAAATTAGCGGGACTCATTGTAAATATCGGCCCTTATATTAAAGCCGTCCCTCCTGAAGTGATTCATTTGGCAGATCAAATGGAGTTTCCGATTTTTGAACTCCCTTGGGAAGTAAAACTCATCGAAGTAACGCGAGAACTCTGTAGCCA
>OMOF01000629.1:0-194 GCA_900290375.1 Candidatus Desulfosporosinus infrequens | reverse complement strand
CCTCCTTTGTCCCTTAGAAAATCATGAATTATTAATGCAACGGGCCACTTATTATGGCTATGATTTAGAAAAGACCCACCAAATTGCCATTATAAGCCCTCGACGCTTAGCTGAAAATTTACAAGCAAAAAAAGTAAAAGATGAAAAGGCTTTGGTTGCCCTTAAAGCCTGTTTTGAGCAAATTATCCGTAATG
>OMOF01000095.1 GCA_900290375.1 Candidatus Desulfosporosinus infrequens | reverse complement strand
TGGAATAGCAAATAGATTAACTAGTCAATTCTGCTCAGACATGAAACGCGAAGGCTTTAAAAAAGTAGGATTATCAGTTTTTGCGTGGAATGAACGAGCTGTAAGTTTCTATAAAAAAGATGACTGGATTCAAGAAGAAAGTGGTGAGACATCCCTGAGCGTTCGGTTTTTTCGATACATATAACCCGCTCCACTCTAAATAGTGGGCGGGTTTTTCGTTAGAGACATCGAGTTATAGTTAATCGAACAGATGACAATCCTTGTCCATATAATGATAATTGGAGATAGCAACCAATAACAATAAGCGTTCTGATGAATTTGAAGCATTAAATCAAAGGAAGATCTCACCATCAATTCCTGCTAAACTCTGTTAAAAAGGATGGAGAGGAGCTTGTAGTTTGAGAGAGAAAAACCAAGTAATCTATGAAGGTCAAAAAATAAGAAAAGCTCGCCTCAAAGCGGCTATTGGGACTCAAAAGGAATTAGCGGAAAAGGCTGGAATCCCCGCTAATATCATCAGCGATTTGGAACGAGGTAAACGTCAGATGAGTCCAACATGGGCTAAACGTATTGCCGAGGCAGTCGGGGGTAACTGGACGGATTTCATAGATTAGGTGATATTTCATTCCCGATATTTCCAAACTTGTGACAGAAACAAATCTAAGTAAATATACTGAGATTAGGACAAACCTTCTCGGGCAGGGGATGGTTCACATAATCTCTACCTGCCCTAGAGATATGTGAATCCCCTTGTCTTTGTAAAGCAGTCGGCAGAAAACGACTGCTTTTTGATTCGAGAGGATTTGATCCATTGTTTAGAAAGGGAGTGAAGAAAATGGCTGTTGTGGCGAGTAATAAAGACTCCGTGGTGGTCATAACCTTTCAGATCGGTTCGACCGCACAAGGTGCACCCAAACTAAGTCAGCGTAGTTTAGCCAATGTGAAATCAAGTGCTCCAGACCAAGATGTTTATGATGTGGTTGTAGCCCTTTATGGATTGCAGGTCTACCCTTTAATTGGAGTGCGTAGAGATAATCGGATCGACTTAACTGAGTAATATAATAGAATAATGAATTTCGGTAAATTAACGTAAGTAGCAAGAAAAGAGAGGAGAAATAATTAATGGCAAGTACAACTAAAAAGGTCTTGAGAATGACCTTCAATAACTCCTCGGGGAACGTGGTGACGATCACTTTACCAGACCCTATGGCGAGTTTGACCGCAGCCCAAATCGAAGCCGTCATGGATCAAATCATCACGAAGAATATTTTCATTACTACTGGCGGTGAACTCATTTCTAAACGAGATATAAAAATTATCGATACGACAACGGATGATCTCTATGATCAACCAGTATAGTAGCAAATAATAACGCATTAAGAAGTATATCAGCAAAAAAGGCATCGGCATAATGAAGCGGTGCCTTTTTTGCTATGATCACATCTGTAGCACTAGGATACGGTAGCATATTGCTTGTTGGTTTGATGTTGAGAACAAAACGGAACGATTAGAGGCATCTTAACATAGTATATATTGATTATGAGTATACCGATACTCTATAGACGTAGTGTTAATACAATGTTAATCTTTATTTATGTTAATCGTAATATTTAATTGGAAAGGAAGTGCAAGAGAAGGGAGAAGGGTTACGGCTCACAATGTAATGGTTGCTGTCTTAAAAAGGGGAGGGCAAATATGTTCGGGAACGTTAGAGCTCAGAGTTATCAATAAAAAAAGCAGCCTCTAAAGGCCGCTAAGAAGGTATATTACAGCTATTATATCACAAATCTGTGAAAGTGCAGCTAAAAATTTGACATCATATCAAGAGCCGATCTCCGAGTGGTGTGATTTTGATGAAAGGTGGGATACGTATGTCAGGCTTAACACTCAGTAAGTACATGCCGATACTTGAAACGATTAGAGGGTATAAAAAGGAAAATATTAGGAAAGACTTGATTGCCGCTTTGACCGTGACCGTGGTAGGTATTCCACAGTATATGGCTTATGCCCTGATTGCGGGCGTTAGCCCAGTTTATGGTCTCTATACAGGTATTGTAGCAGCCATTATCGGTTCAGCCTTTGGTTGCTCGAATCAATTGATTACCGGACCCACTAATGCCATCTGTTTGCTCACGGCCAGCGCTATGATCCGTTATATGGGACTGCCGAATGCCTATCAAATGCTTTTTCTCATGACGTTTCTCGTGGGCGTCTTACAGATAATTTATGGAGTTATTAAGCTGGGCAAGGTAATCGATTTCGTATCTCATACTGTCTTGATTGGGTTTACGGCCGGCGCCGGTATATTG
>OMOF01000109.1 GCA_900290375.1 Candidatus Desulfosporosinus infrequens | reverse complement strand
TTTTCCTTCGATCAGGACTTCTAAGATGCCTTTTGTTCCCTGGGATATCGTATGACCTACTGGGTTTGCAAATCGATCGCTCTGTTTTTTCAAAAAGCCCGAGGAATCCGTAGGATACGTCTCTAGTATCGCATCAAACCACCTTTCTAAAATGACTGATTCCTTTCGCTTTATAAGGTCTTTTAGCTTCATGTCCATCTTTCAACCACTCCTTGTAGTTTAATAAGCAAAAAAACCTCTTTCGATCTCTACCTAGATCGTCCATCAACAGTATCTAAAATTTCTTTGTGTGAGACAACTTAGTCGATGTTGAATGGCGCTAATCCCCCCCATTCAACACCGACCTTTCCTTACAATACGTTTTAAGATTAACTAGGCACTCTATAATGGTACCCTCTCGAACAACAACTAGGGGATGACAGTGGTTCAAAATTGTATTTGTCCTTAATATCACTATCAGTCTAAGGAATTTTGATTAGCTTGTAAAATTCTTATTCCTTATTGATCAATTAGAGAATTATATTGCAGTATCAGCGTTCGCTTTTGACAAAACTAGCTAATGTTTCGAATGCGAACTAGCTTTCACCTGTTCTAAAATATCACATTGGTGGGTAATTAGTCAATGACTAAGTTTGGAAATTTTCTGTGAACGTCAATTTTCAGAGAACCTCCGCTTTATAGAAGTGGTGTTCTCTGAAATTATTCCTAATGGTAATCTCCCTAATTTTGTTCCTTATCCCAAGGCACGTTCTAAAATCTCATTAAGTCGGTTTACCATTCCCCTTGGATCAAGAATAAGCCCCGCAGCAATTTGGGCGTTCTCAAATATTTGCTCTGCTGCGATTTTAGCAAAAGCATCCTCGTTTTTCCGTGCTGTGTCTAAACGTTTAATCATCTGATGAGCTACGTTGATTTCTAAAACGCTGGGACCCACGTTGTTTAAATCTTTATTCATGAGTTGCATCATCCGCTGCATACTGTTCGTCCCATACGGACTGAGAACAACTGCCGGACTGTCTACCAAACGCTTGGATTCCCGCACCTCAGTTACTTTGCTGCCCAACACCTCTTTAAGCCAGCTTGTCAAGGCCTGGACGTCCTCTTCGGGCAAAGCCTGTTCACTTCTGGCCTTCTGCTCACTATCGCTTAAGTCTAAATCAGCTTGGTCTGCTGATATAAGCCTTTTTCCTTCATATTCTCCTACTGAGCCAAAGATGTAGTCGTCAATCGCAGCATACGTATAGATCACTTCTAAACCTTTGTCCCTGAATATTTCCAGATATGGACCGGACTCAATAACCTCACGTGAAGGACCATTGACGTAATAGATGGCCGTTTGATCTTCTTGCATCCGACCTACGTAATCCGCCAAAGAAACTAGTTCCTCAGCCTGGGTTTTTGAAGATTCAAACTGGAGAAGTTTGACAAGGTCTTTACGGTGCGTGAAGTCATTCGCAGCCCCTTCTTTAATAAAGAAGTTAAATTTCTCCCAAAACTCTTTATACTTCTCGGGTTCAGCGGTCGCTTGATTATCAAGAAATTTGAGAAAACGACCGGTCACTACTTTGTTGAGCTTACCTACCAAAGCACTGTCTTGCATAGTTTCTCTGGAGATATTAAGTGGAAGTTCTTCGCTGTCCATGACCCCTCTTAAAAAGCGTAACCACTCGGGCAAAACAGCTTGGGATTTTTCTTGAATTAGAACTTTTTTGCAATAAAGGTTTACTCCTGGTTCTGTTCGACCGAAACCAAACTGTTCGAGGTTCTCTTTGGGAACAAATAATAGAGAGTTAATATTCAAAGGAGCATCTGATGAGAAATGCAAACGAAAAAGTGGCTCATCATTGGCATTCGCTATGAATTTATAAAACTCGTTGTACTCGTCGTCCGTAATCTCATTTTTGTTTTTAGTCCAAAGGGCATCAACCGTGTTCACTTTCTGCCCATTGACTATAATAGGGTACGGCACAAAGCTAGAATATTGTTTAATCACACGTTGGACAGTTTCCTCTTTCGCAAAATCATAGGCGTCCTCTTTCAAGTGGAGAACCATCTTCGTGCCCCGACTATTGTCTTCTCCTTCAGTGATCGTATAACTTCCCACACCGTCGGATTCCCAGACCAAGCTCTCACCCTCCATTTGATACGAGCGTGTATAAAGCGTCACCTTATCCGCAACCATAAAGGCAGAGTAAAACCCAACCCCGAATTGACCGATAAGGTTAAGATCCTTTTGATCTCCTTTTGTGGTCAGGTGTTTGATAAATTCTTTAGAGCCTGAATGAGCAATTGTCCCTATATTCTCAACTAATTCTTCCTTTGTCATCCCAATACCTGTATCGGTGATGGTTAATGTATGTGCATTATCATCTGTATCGATATGAATTTCTAATTCCAAATCCTTGTCTTTAACCTCTGGACCTGTAAGCTGCATGTAGCGCAGTTTCTCCATAGCATCTGCCGCATTGGAAATGAGCTCTCTTAAGAAAATCTCACGTTCAGTATAGAGAGAGTGGATGACTATGTCCAGCAATTGCCGTATTTCCGTTTGAAATTCCTTTGTTTCTACTACTGTACTCATTATTTACCTCCGTCGTATTTTTCTTAATATCAGGCTTGGGTACCCTTCCGAAGAACCTACATACCTTAGTTTAATCAAATTTTGCCAAAAGTGCAACCAAGTGACCTCCGTCGTCTAAAGACTTGGCGTAGGTAGGGGCACGATACATCGTGCCCCTACTTATAATCTGGTGAGTATATCTAGTAGACCCGCTTCAAACTTCTGATCATTTTCCAGAACTCTCTTTTTCGGTCCTTTAGTTCTGCCGCCACCCCTGCGGAACTTTGCTTTGGCCTCCCGTTCTTCCAAAAGGAATTCAATATTACTAGAACTAAACTCCCTTCCGTCAGGATTTAAACACCTAACCCCTTTTCCCAGCAACATAGCCGCCAGGCCCCAATCTTGTGTCACCGCCACGTCACCCGCTTGGGCAAGATTCATGACCCGAATATCCGCCTCTTGCGAGGCGTTTCCTACCACCACATGATGATCGGACTCAATATTATGGTTAAAGCTGGCGACCGTCCAAACTGGAATTGCATACTCATGGGCTACACTTTGGCAGATCTGCAAGACAGTCTTCGGACAAGCGTCGGCATCCACAATAATCTTCATAGGTATCCCTCCCGTGTCTTTAGCAACCTATGGCTAGCCTAAGCAAGTTTTCCTATTTGTTTGCTCAAAGGACACGCCCAGCGCAGTTGCGTCAAAAACGCAAACCCCCGTCGTCCCCAGACAGGATGAAATTTCTTAAACTAAGAAGCATTTTAGCAAAATTATGTCAATCAGAGCAGACGTTAGTGCAAGTAAGAACCGTCCCTCTTTGCATCACAAATCGATCGGTGTTTCCTTTAGTCCACCATCCGTCTGCAGCACTTTATTCTCCTTAAGGAGTTTTCCGACCGCTCTTTTAAAAGCTGCTTTGCTCATCTGGAGGCGACTTTGGATTTCTAGGGGACTACTTTTATCACTGAGCGAGAGAAATCCTTCATGATTTTTTATCCCTTGGAGGATTTTCGAAGTGTCGTTGTCCATTTGGATATAGGACAGTTCTCGAGGTGATAAATCAAGCTTGCCATCTTCTCTAACTCTTATAACCCTCGCCTCAACAAGATCTCCCTCTTGCAACTCACTAAAATACTCATTAATTGGAATGAGTCCCATGTACTTATTATCCACGGCAATAAAGGCCCCCATCTCAGGATTGACAGAATAAACCGTTCCTGTTACTTTGTCGTTCTTCTGATAGGGAGATTCGGCTGATAGATATTCATAAATTTTTGTCGTAGCACTTAGTCTCTGACTCTTATCTAAGTAAACCTTTACTAAATAGCCTTTACCCACCTGAATCGGGAATTTTTGCTCATGAAATGGTAAGAATAAGCCTCTTTCCAAACCTATATCTAAAAAAGCACCAATCTGAGTCTTGGCTGTGACTTTTAGATACGCTAATTCCCCTAATTGGGCCAAAGGTTTTTTGCGGGTGGCGATGAGCCGTTCCTCGGAATCCCGATAGATAAAGACCTCCAACTCGTCACCCTCTTTAGAACCCTCCGGTAATTGTTTAATAGGCAGAAGAATATTATCGTGTCGTACACCCGTGTCGGCATCTAAATAGGCGCCAATGGATGTAAAATTTGCGATTTTAAGGTTTTGGACTTTCCCAATCTCTATCATGTTAAGATCTCCCTTTCTCCAGCAACACTTAATTATAGGCTTACCTGTGTATAAAAGATTCATACTTATCCTATTGTTATACTATTATATACGTGTGACGTACCATAGCAAGTAGAGACCTGATGCATAGTGCCCCTACTTATAGCCATTTATACTGTATACTTCTAAAATTAAACTTGTCAGAGATCGAATAAAGTGGTAAATTTAAGCTGTATTTGATGAAGCAATGATGCTTTTTAAAGATTTGGAAATAATCTTTAAGGGGGATCTTTTTGTTTCTTTAACATTACATTAGATTGGAAAGTCAGGAAAGGGGTAATAGCATAATGAAAATTTTTGGACAAAACGTATTTAATGAAGCAGTGATGAGAGAGCGATTACCGAAAGCAACATACAAGTCCCTGCGTAAAACGATTGAGCAGGGACTTCCTCTTGATCCTAGTGTTGCCGAAATAGTAGCCAATGCTATGAAGGATTGGGCAATTGAAAAAGGAGCAACGCACTTTACCCACTGGTTTCAGCCTTTGACTGGGATCACTGCCGAGAAACACGATTCCTTTATCTCACCAACAGCTCACGGCCTTGTCGCTATGGAGTTTTCTGGTAAAGAGTTGATCCAAGGCGAACCCGATGCCTCCTCCTTCCCCAGTGGTGGAATTCGTGCGACGTTTGAAGCGAGAGGCTATACCGCTTGGGACTGCACATCACCTGCTTTCCTGAAAGAAGATGGTGGCACCTTAACCCTATGCATTCCCACGGCCTTCTGCTCATATACCGGGGAAGCACTCGACAGGAAAACCCCGCTCTTACGTTCGATGGAGGCGCTCTCCAAACAAGCTATGCGCGTGTTGAAACTCTTTGGTAATACTTCAACTAAGCGTGTCATAAGTACGGTAGGACCGGAGCAAGAGTATTTCCTGATAGACAAAAAGTTCTTCGACCAACGGATGGACCTTATGTTAACCGGTCGCACTTTATTTGGGGCCATGGCTCCCAAAGGCCAAGAACTAGAAGATCATTATTTCGGTAGCCTCAAAACACGTATCGCCGCCTTTATGCATGATTTAAATGTCGACTTGTGGAAACTTGGTGTGCTTGCCAAAACCCAACACAATGAAGTGGCTCCGGCACAGTTTGAACTGGCACCGATCTTTGGCACGACAAATATCGCCACTGACCACAATCAACTCGTCATGGACAGCCTGAAAAAGGTAGCCCTTAAACATGACATGGTTTGCTTGCTACATGAAAAACCTTATGCTGGAATCAATGGTTCTGGCAAACATAACAATTGGTCAATGTCAACGGATGATGGTAAGAACCTTCTCGAGCCCGGCCAAAACCCTCATAATAATTTCCAGTTTCTGACGATGATATGTGCTATCATTAAGGCAGTTGACGATTATGCGGAGTTGCTCAGGGTGTCAGCAGCCAATCCTGGTAATGACCATCGTCTCGGTGCTAACGAGGCACCACCAGCTATCATCTCTATATTTTTAGGGGACCAGCTGACAGATATTTTTGAACAACTGCAAAACGGAACCATAAATCGATCTCTTCAAGGAGAAAACTTGGCCAGCGGCGTGAAGACCTTGCCAGCCTTCCAAAAAGATTCAACCGATCGGAATCGCACGTCTCCCTTTGCCTTCACCGGAAATAAATTTGAGTTCCGGATGGTTGCTTCCTCACAATCTATCGCAGGACCTAACGTAGTCCTTAATTTGATCGTAGCAGAGGTCCTCTCACAATTTGCTGATCGTTTAGAACAAGCACCGGACTTCGATAAAGCCCTTCAAGAACTCCTCAAGGAAACCGCCACAAACCACAAACGGATCCTCTTCGATGGCAACGGTTATTCTCAAGAGTGGGTGGAAGAAGCAGCAAAACGTGGACTGCCTAACATCACCTCAACGGTTGATGCCAATCTTATTCTAACTCGCGAGTCTACAATTGACTTATATGAAAAACATAAAGTGTTGAGCCGGACCGAGGTGGAATCTCGCTATGAAATTAATCTAGAACAGTATTCCAAACAGATTAACATTGAGGCCCTAACAATGATCAGCATGGCTAAAAACATGATTTTCCCAGCAGCGGTGAAATCTTCTACTCAATTGGCGAATTCCATCAATGCGATTAAATATGCATCTGACTCAATCGATGTTTCTGCTCAAGTAGAGCTCCTCAAGGATGTCTGCTCGACCCTCGCTTCTTTCAAAGCAAAATTAGGCACTCTCGAAAAGGTTACTCTGGAAGCAACTACTGTAACAGATGCCTATAAGCAAGCCGTTTACTATCGTGACGTTGTGTTCACTGCAATGCAAGTCCTCCGAATCGATGGAGATCTGCTAGAAACGTTGGTCGACGCTGAACTCTGGCCACTCCCCACCTATGCGCAAATGTTGTTTATGCTTTAAGCGCCTCCTCGTGTGACTTAAGTTAAGTATGACTTCAAAGGACAGTTTAACAGGGTAGATAGTTAAATACTATCTACCCTGTTTGTTATTATAAGAGACCCATCAACGTTCCTATCAATCGTCGATGGGTCTCTTCGTCGCTATTGCAACATTATTCCTTCGTTATATTAATGCTAGCGTTTTGAGCCAATGCCAAACCTGCTGCCACTTCCACTGTTTTCAGAATCCCTGATAGTCCAGGACAACTGGGATGGGGGCTATATTTGGCAAACGCTTGATAAACTGATCCCAAATGGAGTTTTTGAAAGATTTCATGGAAAGCATCAACTTCTGTTAATGCTTCCGCAAGCTTTTGATAATTAGGACAATCACTTATTATCTCTAATTTCACCTTATGACCATCATCGCAAACTGCTTTGACGTTTATGGTGAAACCACAAACACCGCTGTGTATAACCCCTGTTGCTATCACAATGTCCTCCAGACTATAAATTTAATTAATTATTTGGTGGCATGGCAAGAGGGTATACTTAACTAAAAGATAATAGCGCGTATACAAGCTAAAGGCTACCAGAACTATTATTTACTAGCCGGAACCTTACTCGGTGGACGTTTAATGCCTAAAACTGGCGCCGAATGGTCTTTTCCTAAATAGAAATTAGACCAAGAGGACGTCTGATAAAAGTCCCAATTAGCGGGTGGTACCATGGGTACATCTAATGAGCCTTCTTCTCCAAACTTCTTGAGTCTCGCATAAGCCCTGACCCAGAAACATTTCTTTTCATTGGGATAAATCTCACACCAGCCGTTAAAGCTTCCACCACAAGGACCGTTGCGTTGATTCTTAGGACATTGAGACATAGGGCACAGATAGGCAAGATCCAGCATAGCACAGTCTCCACAATCCTTACAATCAAGCATGACGACTTTGGCGATATGCTCAAGCGTATGCATTCTCTTTAAGCGTGGCTTACCTTCTGCTGAATTGTAGATTCCGCGCATCATGCCAAAGAGTTTCTTGTTAGGTGTGAACAAGAGCGCATGCATGCCTCGCATAAACGAATAGCCTGCACCAGCCGGAGCATCCAAAGGTCGTTGTTTGCGATTGGTGAGTTTATCTGTATTAAGACCTGTTTTCTCATCTTTTTCATAGAGGTAGAAGCCGTCAGGTTGAGGATAATCAAATTCCTTGACCAATTCTTGCCATTTCGGGTAAAGCTTTTCTCCCTCGTCAAGGATATATTCCACTTGTTCGTATTTCAGGTTGTGCCCTCCGATATGAACTCCAGCACAGCCGATTCCTTTTAAGATGGCATACAATTTAGCAGCCCTCAACATGCGGACACCTGCCCCTTTATCAGCGGCACTTTTTTCCGTGTTAAGTTCTGCCAAAAGTTTGTCCGTAACAACGCAACCAGGCAACTTATTTTGATTCATGACATTAGCCGCTCCGTAAGGGAGAACATAAATATTTCCCACAACTGGAATATCTAATTTATTGAATTTCAGGAACTGAATTACTTCATGGAATTTCCGTGCATCATAGCCAAGCTGACATACGATGAATTTAGCGCCGCCTTCAATTTTCTTTTTCAGTTTGTAGTACTGACCCATTAGTTCAGCCTCTGTGGCCTTAAACGGAGAAAAAGCCGCTCCTGCGAAAAAGTCACTCGGCGCGTGATAAGTTGGTCCCTTCATACCCGGAATTTCTAAGCCCTTATTCATATCACTGATTAACTTTAAGGCATTACAAGGATCAAGATCGAAAACTGGTTTAGGGCGTCCCTGAAAACCGGAATACGTATAGTCTCCAGTCATAACTAAAAGGTTACGAACTTTTGCACGATCTAAGGCATACAATTGACTTTCCATTTGGTTGCGGTTCTTATCTTTACAGGTAAAATGTACCAACGGCTCAATGCCCATACCAAGAATTTCTACTCCTAGGTAATCTGCCAGCATCGCCGGGTTACCTCCTGGGTTATCTGTAATGGTAAGCGCATGGACCCTGCCACCTTTAGCGGCTTGTTCTGAAGAGGCCATAGCACTTTGCTGGGCTTTTTCGTTGGCACCCCTCCCAGGTACGAGCTCCCACGTCACGGATAGCACATTCTTGTCAAGTATTGAGTCTTTGAACTTGTTTTCCATTTCTCAGTTCCTCTCCTTTTCCCTTTTCCATCTATTGCCTTCTGGATACAACCTCTCTCTTTGTATCATTATAACTCTTCTTAGTCATAATTTATAGAAATTTTAAAATTTTTAGTTATTAATCCGAAAGAAATATTTAACAATACTGCTCAAAATACACACTAGTCATAAAATAATTAGAAATTTTGGGATTTACATCCAAATAAGCCCTATCTTCCCCTGCTTATTAACGACCCCTACTCTTCTCATCCGTCGATTCCTTCAATAAGACCTGATCTTCAAATCGATATAGGGTCCTGCTCTCCGAACACCTGACGGGATGCTCCAACCTTATTCCGTGAGGATTAACCCTTCTATGGCACCGATTTTCGCTCTCATTCCATGAGTAAACCGGCACCCTCAAAGTCCGAACCCGCCACCGTGGAACATGCTATCATGGTATGTTCTGTTTTTAAAAATAATTCCCAATTAGTTCCTAAATTGATCAGTAAATAATCTCCATTAATGTTTTATTTTTCAGGGTGTCGGCACCCACTGTCATTACCATAATATTCGCTATATTCCTCTGCTTTTCCTTCTATCTACACTATTTTTTTCGCATAATTATGTTAACTGTAACTGTAAGAAAAATACACCCCTTACAGAAACGGAATACGTTCCAATAGTGGGTGTATTTTCTATCAATTGATAATAGTTCCCCCGTTGATGTGTAGTATCTGTCCGGACATATAGGAGGAATCCGCGGAAGCTAAAAATACATACGTTGGTGCGAGGTCTTTGGGTTGACCTGCGCGTTTCATTGGGGTTGTACTGCCAAAGGTCGCGACATGGTCTGCTTGAAAGGAGGCAGGGATTAAAGGCGTCCAAATCGGACCAGGAGCTACTCCGTTGACGCGAATTCCTAATTTACAAAGTGATTCAGACAGTGAACGGGTAAAGGAAACGACAGCACCTTTAGTAGCCGAATAATCAATCAGTTGATCGTGTCCCTCATACGCCGTGATTGAAGAGGTATTAATAATGACACTTCCCGATTTAAGATGAGGTAACGCGGCTTTTGTTAGAAAAAAGTAACTGAAAATGTTGGTGCGAAAGGTTCTTTCCAGCTGAGCAGTCGTTACATCCAGTATACTATTTTGCGGGTGTTGCTCCCCTGCATTGTTGACCAGAATATCGATCTTACTGAAAGTTTGAAGCGTTTGCTTGACCACTTCCTGACAGAAGACTTCATCTCCAATGTCTCCTGCTAGAACCAAACAACGGTGCCCCAATTGTTCTACACGTGCTTTTGTTTCCAACGCATCATCGTGTTCATTCAAATGGACAATTACGACATCTGCCCCTTCTTTGGCATAGGCAATCGATACAGCCCGACCGATTCCGCTGTCTCCTCCAGTAATAATTGCAATTTTACCCTTTAACTTTGCGCTTCCCATATAGGCGGCATCTTCGGCGATAGGTTTTGGATGCATCTGGTTTTCAAGGCCTGGTTGTTGTTCTTGGTGTTGGGCCGGAAAAGTAGGAGAACTCATCGTCTGGGTCATTGTGCATACCTCTTTCCATTCCTAGTCTCTAGTAATATATCGCTATTAAAATGACCATTTTTCCTTGGTTGTACTCATCATTCTATAAAAACGCCTCGTTCATTCCTATCACGGAGTGAACGAGGCGTTTGGAAGGCCTTATAGATTCTTAGCGTACTCTTTGCCAGCATTAAGTGCTCTGGCATTTAAGGCCGCAAGCTCTGGTTTCTTGCCAGCCAGCTCCATCAGAGCTTGTTCGAGTATATCATCTGCTATTAATGGGGTGATTGCCTGCATAACACCAAGCATAACGATATTAGCCACTTTCTCTTCGCCCATTTCATGGGCAATTTCATTAACCGAGACACGCACAATGCGGATATCCTGTCTTCCCGGAAGTTCTGGCACCATTGAAGCATTGACATAAAGCGTTCCGCCAGGAACCACACTACCCACAAACTTGTGATAAGAAGCCTCATTCATGACGATAGCAATATCCGGTTTTCCCACCGTAGGAGAACCAATCCTTTTAGTTGAAATAATCACGGAGCAGTTCGCCGTTCCCCCCCGCATTTCGGGACCATAGGCAGGGAACCAGGTGACGTGTTGCTTGGCGAGCATCCCGGCCTGAGCCATCACTTTCCCAATAAACAAGACTCCCTGTCCGCCAAACCCCGCAAATTTATATTTAGTCATCACTGAACTCATACTTCGCTCCCCCCTTCGATTGCCGGAACCTTCAGCTCTCCAAGGGCGAAGTGCGGTTTCATATTGATTTGCAACCATTCCAAGGCTTCGACTGGGTTTACGCCCCAGTTCGTCGGACAGGTAGAAAGAATACTGACGAAAGAATACCCTAAGCCATCCAGTTGGACTTGGAACGCTTTCCTGAGGGCTTTCTTAGCTTCTTTAATCGCTTGCGGGCTGTCGACAGAAACGGAGGCCACATAAACCGCTCCTTCAATCTGGGTCAAGACTTTAGGGAGATCCAACGGATAGCCCATCGTCTCAGCCTCCCGACCATAAGGTGAAGTCGAAGTCTTTTGCCCTACAAGCGACGTTGGGGCCATTTGCCCGCCAGTCATGCCATAAATACAATTATTAACAAAAATAGAGGTAATTCTCTCTCCGCGAGCCGCTGCAGACATAGTTTCCGCAAGTCCAATCGAGGCTCCGTCCCCGTCTCCCTGATACGTAAAGACGAAACGGTCCGGACGCGCTCGCTTAGCCCCCGTCGCAACTGCGACAGCACGGCCGTGGGCAGCACCAATCATATCACAAGTAAAATAGTTTTCACAAAACCCTGAACACCCGACTGGGGCAACCCCAATCGTGCGTTCAATTAAGTTCATCTCTTCTAGTAGTTCACCGATCAAGCGATGGATTATCCCATGAGTACATCCTGGACAATAATGAAAAGGACGATCACTTAGCCCTGTTGTTTTTGTAAATATTGTTTTCATCCCTTCACCCCTCCTAACAACTGAGCTTTGAAGGCAGCGACCACGTCGTCTGGCTCCGGCGTCATCCCGCCTTGACGGCCATAAAAGCCAACCGGTGCTTGGCCGTTAACAACAAGCTTAACATCCTCCACCATTTGTCCGGCACTCAGTTCGATACTCATCCAGCCTTTGATTTGATTCAAGCGTGCTGTCATCCCTTTTTCAGGAAACGGCCAAAGCGTCACTGGACGATAAAGCCCGGCTTTAATTCCTTCTTCGCGCAGCATATCGACGACGGTTTCCGTGATCCTAGCACTCGTACCAAAGGCCACAAAAGCGTAGTCAGCATCCTCCATCTCATACTCCACAAAGCGCTGTTCAGTTTCTTTGATCCTTGACATCTTCTCGCCCCAGCGCAGATTTTCCGCTTCCCCTAACTCTGGAGTGAGGTAATAGCTGATCACGTTATTTTTAGGACGTCCTTCTGCACCGCTAGCCGCCCAAGTTTTGGGCTCAAGCTGGCGTCCTGCATAGGGAGGGAACTCCACAGGTTCCATCATTTGCCCTAAAATACCATCCACCGCAATAATCACCAAATTACGGTAATAATCTGCAAAATCAAAAGCTTCTTTCGTTAAATCTACCATTTCCTGTACAGAGGAGGGGGCAAGAACGATGGCATGGTAGTCTCCGTGACCGCCACCTTTCGTCAATTGGAAATAGTCCGCTTGTGTTGGACCTAACCCTCCCAGTCCCGGCCCACCCCGCATAACGTCAATGATCACACAGGGGATCTCTGCGGCAAAAAGAAACGATAACCCTTCTTGCATCAAACTAAATCCCGGACTAGACGTTCCGGTCATAACCCTTTCCCCCACGGCTCCTGCTCCATAGACCATGTAGATGGCAGCAACTTCACTCTCCGCTTGAAGATAAGTTCCGCCTACCGTTTTCATCTTTTTCGCCATATACTCGGGAATTTCCGTGGACGGAGTGATCGGGTATCCATAGAATAAACGACATCCGGCTTGAATCGCTGCCTCAGCGATTGCTTCATTTCCCTTCATTAACAGTGCCATTCCAGGTTCACTCTCCTTTCTCCTCACGATAAACTTCTAAGGCTAAATCCGGACAGATCAAAGCACAGAAGGCACACCCTATGCACTCACTTTGGTCTTTTACTTCCACAGTATAAAAGCCCTTGCTATTAGCGACCTCCCCAATACTTAAGATCTTTTTCGGACAAACGTACACACAAAGCCCGCAACTTTTGCATCGTTCCGTGTTAATCTTGACAAGACTTTCTTTCTTCATCCCTATTCTCACTCCTCTCTGCTTGATGACCTTTGACTGGGTTTTTCCAGCCAAGGTTTAGATATTGCTCAACTGGGATCCAATCTGGTTCCCACGGAAGCCCTATTTTTTTAGCCCATTTTGGGTTAACTCCACAGGCCTCTAAAGGTATATTGCTCCGGTCCACAAGCTTTTGCATTAATTCTGTTGCCGATCGCCAATCATCAAGTGTCGTCCAATTCATTAGATTCGAATTATTGATCCAGCCTTGAACTTTAAGATGAGATTTTCTTTCCATATCCAGTCTAAGACTCTCAATCTCTTCAATCGTACTACTGAACGGACGAAAAATATTCACAACTTGGAGAACCGCGCTGTCCTCCGCTTCAAGCAGAGCATGATATCTCCCCACAATCGTTGCGCCGGTCTCATTTCCTCCAACGTCGACGATCACGCGCCTTGATGGGTCCCTTAGAGCTCCGTCAATTTGCGGCGGCAGAGATGGATTCTCTGCGAAAGCCAAATCTCCCTCTGGGCGAATTACTTCAATCCCTTCATGTTCCAAAGTAACCGCTATTTCCCGCACCCGAAAATAGGGATTAATCAGGTCAAGATCGACCAAAGCCACACGTTTGCCTTCCCTTGCCCACTTTAAAGCCAAACTGATAGAGAGCTGAGTTTTTCCAACTCCATACCCACCAACTAAAACCAGCACCCGACGATCCAGCAAAACTGATCTCGGCGTATTCATGACTCTCTACTCAGAGTAGCCATCGTCAACGCCATAAATTTACTCCTTGGTGTGTCATTTCTCGACGTCATAACAATGGGGACCTGCGCCCCCAGTACGATCCCCGCCATTGTCGCCCCAGCAAAATAAACCATAGATTTCCCCAAGACATTGCCGACTTCGATAGTGGGAACTAGGAATAGGTCGACATCTCCATTGATCCGACTAGCAATCCCCTTGTGCTTCAAAGCGGCCGCACTCACTGCTCCATCAAGAGCCAGCGGACCTTCCACGATCGCGCCTGGGAATTCACCAGCTTGACTCATCTCGGTCAGCGCTAGAGCATCCATCGTCACCGGCATTTTCGCATTTGCCACTTCATTCGCGGCTAAAACAATTACATTCACAGAATCCATCCCAATACCCTTCAAATATAGTAAGCCGTTCTCCAGAATTTCCTTTTTTTGCGCTAAGCTCGGAGCAATATTCATCCCTCCGTCAGTCACAAAGAGCAACCGGGAGAACCCGGGAACTTGAAAGGCAGAAAAGTGACTGAGCAAGCGCTCCCTCCGCAGTCCTCGCACAGGTCGCAATACCGCTTTTAGAAAATCCGCACTGTTAATTTGACCTTTCATTAAAAAATGGGCTTGTCCGTCCACCACGGCATCAACAGCCTTCTGAACAGCTACTTCAGGACGGGGTTCGTGAATCAGTTCAGCGCCTGCTAAACTCAGCCCAATTTCTTGGGCCAATTGCTTAATTTGTTCACCATCACCGACGAGAACTGGGGTAATGAGTCCTTCCTTATCCGCTAGTTTAATGGCTTCTAATACTTCTCTATCTGCGGCTACAGCCACGGCAACCTTCGCCCGACCCAAGCTTTGTGCTCTGTCAAGTAATGACTCAAATCCGCTGAATCGCATGCTTTTACACCCCATTTTGACAACCCTGCTAGTTTAGTAGGCCAACGCCATCTCCTCGCCATTGAGGACCCTTAAGGCACCCAGGGCCAACGCTTCCATCTCTTCTTCTCCAGGAACCACTACAACTGGAGAAATAAAAGCAACACGTTGAATAATTTCCT
Organism: Candidatus Desulfosporosinus infrequens; assembly: GCA_900290375.1. Classification (GTDB taxonomy): domain Bacteria; phylum Bacillota; class Desulfitobacteriia; order Desulfitobacteriales; family Desulfitobacteriaceae; genus Desulfosporosinus; species Desulfosporosinus infrequens. Next base: position 3,094 of record OMOF01000109.1, on the reverse strand, counting down.
GGGTGATAAATTCAGAGTGAGCTAGTCCTCCTGTCAAAATGATCTGATCTACGTCTCCCGCTAGCACCGTCGCCATCGCACCGATTTCCTTAGCCACTTGATAGCACAGACCTTCTAGGACAAGCTTAGCATCTAAGTCCCCTTCATTCATCCGTTGCTCAGCCACACGTCCATCTTTTGTTCCGAGATATGCGAACAATCCACCTTCTTTATTGATTTTAGTGATCATTTCTTGCTCCGAATACTTTCCGGAATAGCAAAGTTTAACCAGCTGATATGCGGGCAATGTGCCACTCCGTTCTACGGAATAAGGACCCTCACTATTAGCGTTATTAACATCAATCATTTTTCCTTTACGGTGAGGGGCCACTGAGATCCCTCCACCTAAGTGAGCAACAATCAGATTCATGTCCTGATAAGATTTTCCTGTTTCACGAGCTACTTTTCGAGCAATCGCCTTCATATTTAATGCATGAGAAAAGCTTAAACGAGGTAGTTCCGGAAGTCCGGAAAGCCATGCTACCGGCTCCATTTCATCAACAGAAACAGGATCTACGATATAGATAGGAACCTTGGTTTTCTGTCCCAAGTTATACGCGATGATTCCACCTAAATTGGCAGCATGGTCCCCGCCTGGTGCATCATACAAGACCTTAACCAGCGCATCATCGACCAAGTAGGTACCTCCGACTAGCGGCTTGAGCATGCCGCCCCGCCCAACAAAGGCATCGAAATAGTCTAACGAAATCCCTCTTTCTTCTAGCACTTTTACGATCAGAGCACTTCGATAGTCAGATTGATCCCCCACGCGGGCAAAGGCCTTGATTTCTATGGCTGGGTGGTCAATCTCTTGTTTCCAAAGACAAGTTTCATTCTCATAGGCCGCAACTTTCGTCGAAGTCGAACCTGGATTAATGGCAAGTACTTTCAAAACCCTTCCCCCTTATTAGCAAGCCTACAAAGCGTGGAATACAGCAAATTAATTATTTGATTATATCACAAATCGCAAAGAATTTAATTCAACTATAGAGAAGGATGAAAGATTACCATGAAAACATTTAATACAGCCTTATGGAGCCATCATCACTTTACAGTATAGTCACGAGGCCATGGCAGTCATTAAAAGTAAAAGAAGGCGTCCTTCCCAAGGTAAGGACGCCTTCTTTCGGTTTATATGTTTGCTAAGTTAAGACGCAACAACACGACGCGCACCCAGATAACGGGATGCCCAATAGGAGTTTGTCATGTCATCATAGGATACTCCGCCATTTGACGAATCAAGCATCGTGTTATTTCCGGCGTAAATCCCGACATGGGACGCTCCAGAAGAGTACGTGTGAAAAAAGACTATATCTCCTGGCTGTAATTCTGAGCGTGAAACAGGAACACCATCATTAAACTGCTGCTCTGATGTACGATTCAATGATATACCCGCATGCTGGTATACATACTGCACATACCCTGAACAATCAAATCCAGGAGAAGGGGTCGTGCCTCCCCAGACATAAGGTAGTCCTTGAAATTGGGCTGCAAAACTGAGAATTTGTTGTGCTCCACCTGCAACCTTGACGGTGCCTGAAACTCCCCCACCTGAACTCGATCGATCGGAATTTCCGGCATTGGAACTACCCTCTTTGGCAGCATAAGCAGCCTCAATCTCTTCCTGTTCTATCAATTTCTGAATTCTGCTAACTTTTGATTGAGCAGACACAGATGAATTCAGCATTGCTCTTTCAGTTGTGCTTAATTGAGCAAGGATGGTTTGTTGTTTGTCCAATGTTTGTTGCGCAGCTTGTTGGGTTTGCGCTTTAGCTTGTATCGAAGCCTGGATTGTATTCTGCTTTTGTTTAATTAGTTCTTTTTGATCATTCAAGGTCGAGTTCAGCGCTATAATATCCTTCTGAAGCTTACTATAGCCACCTACGATCATCTGAATCTTGTCCGCACGGTCTATAAAATCCGATACGCTGGTAGCTTGGAATAAAACCGCAACATACGTTGTTACACCATCTTCATAATTACCCTTTAGAACATTACCTAATGCTTTGATATGTTCCTGACGCTGATCCTCTAGCTTTTGTTGCTGATCTTCTAAGTCTTTTAAGTTATGCTGTTCTTCTGCTAGTGCTAGTTGTTCTCGCGCCATGCTGCTATTCAACACCAAAACTGATTGCTTTAGAGCCAATACTTGTGTCGTTACGCCCGCCACTTTATCATGTTGTGCAGTCAATGCTCCGTTGATCTGGTTAGCTTGCTGCTTAGATTGATTCAGCTGTTGTTGCAAACTATCGGCTCGTACCGGAATCACAGAAGCGACCAAGAGAACGACGCCTATGATTGTGACTAAGGACGTCTTATGTAGAAAACGTATCCTATTCATTAAACTTAACCCCTCAATAACTCTTTTTTTAACATAGTTATTACTTTTCGCCACAAAAACCAGAATTCCTTGTTTAGTACGATAAAAATTTATTTGTTAAGGTAGGCAACAATATTTATCAAAAGGTCACGCTCTCATTTATGAATTGTCGAAATATTTTGTGCAACTGATAGATAAAATTGTTTGCAATGAAATAAGCGAAAAGACTACCTCGTTAGAGATAGTCTTTTCGCTTATTTACCTGGCGGTACGATAAGCACGATAGTCTCCAGTGGAGAGTATCGCCGAGCCACCCACCCAAAAGAAACACTTCATGGCGACGGAACGAGCTTTTCGCCACACTGCGTCCTGTAACGCATGCTCCTGCAGTGTGGGGCCCAATACTGACCCACACTGAAAACACAAAAATGCTACCTCGTTAGAGATAGCATTTCGTTTGTTTACCTGGCGATGACCTGCTTTGCCAGGGGCTTGCGCCCCAAGCTTCCGTGTTCGGTATGGGAACGGGTGGAACCCCTCCGGCATGATCACCAGATGTCTGAGATGTCATAATTCGTAGTTCATACGAACGCTGTTCTCTCAAAACTGCACAGAGTATTTATTCTAGTCAAAGTCTAGTCGAACTTGAGCCACTTCCCTAGAGTAGGATTTTTAGGTCAAGCCCTCGACCTATTAGTACCAGTCAGCTCCACACCTCACGGTGCTTCCACACCT
>OMOF01000118.1 GCA_900290375.1 Candidatus Desulfosporosinus infrequens | reverse complement strand
GAGGGCGTCTAGAGTTTTGTGTAAATGGTTATAATTACCATTAAGGAGTTGACCATTTATGCAAGATGTTAGAAGTCAATTAGCTAGTCAAGTAGCCAAAGATTGTAAGACCGTAGAGGATGTTCACAACGCTCTAAAAGATCTCTTTAAACGAACTCTTCAAGAAATTCTCGAAACAGAAATGAGCGATCATCTTGGCTACGAGAAGAACAATGTCACAGGAAACAACACTGGAAATAGTCGTAATGGTTATTCTTCAAAAAGCATCAAAACCAGTCTAGGCGAAACGGAACTCTCCATCCCAAGAGATCGTAATGGAAAGTTCGAACCTCAAATCATTAAGAAATATGAGAAAAACGCCATCGAGATTGAAGATCAAATCATAGCAATGTATGCGAAGGGAATGTCTACGAGAGATATCGAAGCTCATATGAAAGACATCTATGGTATTGATGTCTCCGCCGATTTGGTAAGTAAGATTACCGACAAAATCTTTCCGATGATCACTGAGTGGCAGTCTCGACCTCTCGAACGAGTCTATCCTATCGTCTTCCTGGATGCTGTTCACTTTAAGGTTCGGAAAGACAATCGAATCATCAATAAGGCTGCTTACTCTGTTCTGGGAATTGATGTCGCGGGCCGTAAAGATATCCTGGGTATCTGGATTGGCGAAAACGAAAGTGCCAGCTTCTGGCTTGGCGTATGCAATGATTTAAAGAATCGTGGAGTAGAGGATATCCTAATTGCCAGTAAAGACGGGCTTTCAGGCTTTTCTGACGCTATAAGCAGCGTATTTCCTCGTACTTCGATCCAATTATGCGTTATCCACCAAATTCGCAACTCGATGAAATACATCTCATATAAAGATCAAAAAGCAGTTATGGTTGATCTGAAAAAAGTTTATCAGGCACTTACTCTTGAAGAAGCTGAGTTTGCCTTTGAGATGTTTAAAGAGACATGGGGCAAAAAACACCCTATCGTTATTAAGTCTTGGGAAAATAATTGGCAGGAATTAACGACCTATTTCAGTTACCCGTATGGGATTCGAAGGTTGATTTATACAACGAATACCGTGGAGGCTTATCATCGTCAATTAAGGAAAGTGACCAAAACTAAATCGTCCTTTCCAACGGATGATTCACTAAGAAAAATCATCTATCTCGCTACCAAAGATATTACCAAGAAATGGACTATGCCTTTACAGAATTGGGCAGAATGTATTTCACAATTCGTCATTCAATTTGAAGGCAGACTTAATGTGTTTTAAGCTTGGGGGCTCTGCCCCCAACGCCCCCGAAGTTTTACGCTTTGGTTCTACCTTTAAGGAAATGAAACTAAGAATGGGAAACATTTTGCGATGCTCCCCATTTCCTTCAGCAGAAACCAACTGAGCGCTCAGGTTGCTCTTCAGCATTTCCTTATCCTCTACAAGTTGGCAAGAGCTACCTATAGTTTTACCAAAAAACCTTATAACTAAAATCTCCATTTACACAAAATTATTTACATACCCCTCTGTCCCCACCTTACATTGCAAGGTGGGGACATTTTACGCTTACGGTGTAACGGTTACCGT
>OMOF01000055.1 GCA_900290375.1 Candidatus Desulfosporosinus infrequens | reverse complement strand
GGAGTTCGGACCGCTTCATGCTTTCGTAATCTTAGAGCACGACTATGAACACCATTCCCAGTTCTCTTCTGTTCTCGAATTTCGTCCCTGAGCATACGTTCAATTTCGGACATAGCATTACCCCGAACTTTCTTTTAGCAACAGTATTACCAATTCTATACGTAATTAACACTCTATACCATTAGAATTTTTCTGTTATAAAGTTTAACAAATTCTTCATACAAAATTCATGAAAAGGTAACAAATTTAGGTTATGATCAATACAATAGATAACCACTCTCCAGTGCGTAGGTCATCCGTACAACCGACTGTTACTCGCTAGTTTAGCGGTTTACATAGAGATTTCTTTTTTCATTTTCTATCCTCCTCCTTCTTTTATACCCCTCTTAGAGAGGGGCTTTTTTTGAACTACTTTGATGGATATAAACTAACGCTTATATCCATCTTTAGGTCTTCAATAACAAGTACATTTAGACCCCAAGGGCGTAGTTGCTAAAAATACGCACCAGGTGCTCCAGGTGCTGCTAGCATCCTGTCTTCTGTCCCTACGGGGTATAACTAGGGTGTCACAAAAATTTTAAAGGTGAGGTATTTCTGTATAGAAATACCTCACCTTTAAAATTTTTGTGTATACCTGCTACAATCCTAAAAATATAAAGATATTACTTATCAAGTCAGGAAACAAGGTTGAGATCAGTAACAGCAGAGTAAGGAAAATTAAGATAAAGGTAAAGGCCCAGGCGATGACATTGAAAAATCTCGAATTTACATACTCACCCATAATGCTTTTCTTACTGGCGAGCAGCACCATGAAGATGAGGATGGGGGGCAAAAGAACCCCATTAACGACCTGGGTGGTCAACATGACGTTGTATAAGGACAAATTTGGCCACAAGACAATGGCTGCCCCCAAAACGATGAGGATGGTATAAAGCCAAAAAAACACTGGTGCTTCTTTATGAGATTTGCTAATCCCATGTTCAAAGCCGAACGCTTCACAAATAGCATAAGCAGTACTTAAGGGAAGGACAAACGCGGCCAACATAGAGGCGCCGAGTAAACCGAAGGCAAACAGGAACGTGGCATATTGTCCGGCTAGCGGTTTTAAAGCGATGGCAACATCCTTGGCCGTTTCGATGGGGATCTTGTTGATGAAGAGTGTCGCAGCGGTGGCTACAATAATAAAGAAGGCAATGAGTCCCGTAAAAAAACTCCCGATCAAAACATCCCAGCGTGTATAATGATAATCCTTGGCGGTAATTCCTTTATCGACCACTGAAGATTGGACATAGAACTGTCCCCAAGGTGTAATGGTTGTTCCGATTACCCCGATGGCCATCAGTAAAAAAGCAGGGCTTCCTGAGAAAGTGGGGGTAATCGATTCGACAAAGACTTGATGCCAGGGTGGATGAACTATAATTCCAGAGATAACATAGCTGAAAAATGTCAAGCAGAGAAGTAGAAGGATTTTCTCCATTTTTCCATAGTCTGTCTTAGTGACCAGCCACCAAATAATAAAGGCCATGGCTGGTACAGCGAGATACTTACTTACCCCGAAAATTTCAAAACTTGTGGCAATCCCGGAAAACTCAGAAGCAGTGGTCCCTAGATTGGCAATTAAAAGAACACTCATGGCAAAGAAAGTCCATTTGACGCCGTAGTTTTCTCGAATCAGGTCCGCTAGTCCTCGACCTGTTACTGCCCCTGTGCGCGCGGAGATTTCTTGAGCAATGGCTAGAAGCACCGTGCTGACAAGCATGGTAAAGATCAGTGCATAGCCAAATTTAGCACCGGCTGCAGCATAAGTAGCGATGCCCCCGGCATCATTATCAGCAAAGGCGGTGACCATTCCCGGACCCATTACGGCAAAGAACATGGCGAAACGTACTTTTACGCTCATTCGCTATGCCCTCCTTTCGGTTGGTGACGGAGGGCGATCAGACTAGAGAGGATTTCTCCACGCGGGCGCTCCGGCATTAATAGTTCTAAGACATCGTCCACAGTGATGATGCCCAAGATTTGATCGTGATCATTGACGACGGGAGCCGCAAGTAAGCCATATTTGTGGATGATATCAGCCACTTTTTCGTGATCGTCATACGGGGAGATTTTTACGATTTTCTTATGCATTAAGTCTTTAAGTGGGGTTTCAGGAGAAGCTATGATCAACTGGCGTAGGGAAAGAACACCCTCAAGGGTTTCTTGTTCATCAACCACATAGACATAATAGATGGTTTCCGCTTCCGGGGCTAACCGTCTTAATTCGTTAATGGCTTGTTCAGCGGTAAGCCAGAAGGGTAAGCCAATATATTCCGTGGTCATTAGCGAACCAGCCGTGTCTTCCTCATATTGCATTAATTCCCGAACGTCCTCGGCATCATCAGATTCCATCAAACGAAGAATTTCTTCAGATTTCTCTAAAGACAACTCGCCAAGAATATCTGCGGCTTCGTCCGCCGGCATTTCTTCAAGGAGATCAGAAGCGCGGCTTTCATCCATCTGATTAATCATTTCAACTTGGGCATCCAATTCCATCTCGGCTAATGCATCGATTGCCTGTTGAGAATCAAGGGTATCTAGAAAATTCGCTCGTTGTTTATAGTCCATAGTTTCAATAATGTCCGCAATATCGGCGGGATGAAGTTGAAGTAGTTGTTCTTTCTCTCTAGTAAGTTGGAGGTCAGAGGTCCGATTTTCTAAAGGTTTAATATATTGGCAACCCACGAAGTTGTTCGCGATACGGCGCAATAAAAACTCAACCCCCAAGCGGCGGAATAAACCACGTACACCAATATCCACAGCCACCAAAACAAGGTATTGACGATCTTCGCGGGACACCAACGATAAGGCGATGTCATTTACTCGTACTAGTTTAGAACCTTCTAAATCAATAATCTGTTTATCTAACAACCATTTGCCAATTAGCGTTTCATCTTCATGCATCGGGCACGTTAATAAGGGATCAAAGGAGTTATTAAGGCGCAGCCCATCGGTATCCCAAGATACCACCCATTCAATGGGAATTAGAGCATGAAGCCCTTTGGCATATTGAATGCCGGTAACTTGGGGAGAGATACTGTCCCAACGCATGGTCATGTCCAGCAAGCGGCCAACACGACGTCCCTTGGCATCCCAGATCGGCTTTTTTGACAACTGACTAAAATAAAATTCCCCTAAAACTTTCAATTCATGCACTTACTTCCCTCCTTTTAGTGATGGAGCCTGGCACCTATTGTAAAAGTGACTCCATCCAATATAATCTAAAATGGTTGTACAGGGATGATATGGGCCAGAATCCATAAAACCACCTCCTTTAAATTCTCCCAATGACAGAATATCATAAGTGAGTAACAGAAAAAGACCTCTATTATAAATAGAAGGTCTTAAACACAAATGGTCAGGACCTCCCTACTCGTTGAGCTTTAGCACTGCATAGCGTAGAGTAGAGTTTGCTCAGCCACATTAAGTAAAACCTTATGTCGGTAGTACCTGTTCTACCCGTTGGCGTCTCTCGACATTTCTGGGCAGTGGCTTATGTTTATGCAGGAGCCTCACCTAACAGAGAATTAGATTATTAATACAATTTATTATATGCGCCATTCGGCAAATGTGTCAAGATTTTTGCGAAAAATTCAAAGATTGGCGGATTATATATTGTTAGATCAACATTTCTCTCAATTCCTCGAGGTGGCTAAATATTATATATGTGGACAATGAAAAAACAGATATTTCTAATACCCAAGTAATAGCTCTATTAAATGCCGGATGCTTTTCCTTTTTCTTTCTCTTTGTGTTATAATCTATAATGAATTAAATGATGTAAGTCTCGAGAGGAGGGTCTATGAATGGCGAAACACATTCAGACCATTGTGAAAGCAAACCTAAGTGCTACGGTTAAGACCGGAGGATGTGGTCAGTGTCAGACTTCATGTCAGTCTGCCTGTAAGACATCGTGCACGGTTGGTAACCAAGTATGTGTTAAATAAGCGTGTTGGCTAAATTCAAACATGGAATTTCAGAACCCACCCCGCTCACGGGCTGGGTTCTATTTCTGTTTCAATAGTAAGTAAGAAATTTTGTAAGGTTAGCAAGAAAGAGAGCGGATCTGGGTGTTGGATTTATTAAATCTTAAGGGATATTGTATTAAGGCTAATGTTCATAGTTATGTGCAAGGAGATTTATTTATAGCTCATGACGTCAATTCCGGTTCCCTGCATTTGCTGGATGAGAGGACGTTTAATGTCTTAAAAGCTAGTGAGGATTTGCAAGCACGGAAGGAAAAAATTACTCTGGAGGGGATTAACCGGGTCTTCGGACAAATGGAAAAACCAGTTCTTGCAGAAGAAGAACTGGCAGAGATCTTTGCTGAAATGGAAGACCTCCGTATGGAGGGGACGCTTTTTTCCGAGGAGGCAGAGGTAATAACGCCGAACTATCCGGAGAAGCCTATCGTTAAGGCGATTTGCCTACATGTGGCACATGACTGTAATTTGCGTTGCAAATATTGTTTTGCCGGGACAGGTACCTTTGGTGGTGGTAGAACATTGATGGATTTGGAAACGGGTAAAAAAGGCATCGATTTTGTTTTGGATTCATCAGGGCATAGGAGTCACTGTGAAGTTGATTTCTTTGGAGGAGAACCGCTACTTAATTTTGAAGTAGTTAAGGCTCTGGTCGAATATGGTAGGAAAGCAGCGGCGGCTCAGGATAAAACTATCAAATTCACGTTGACGACGAACGTCGTATTACTTAATGAGGAAATTCAAAATTATCTCGAACAAGAGGAGATTAGTGTGGTCTTGAGCTTAGATGGACGCCCGGAAGTACATGACCGGATGCGACCCTATGCGAATGGCAAGGGAAGTTATGCAAAAGTTGCCCCTCTAATCAAACAGTTTACAAATAAGCGCCCGGAAAGCTCGCCTTATGCGATAGGGACTTATTACTATGTTCGGGGCACGTATACGCATTTTAATTTGGATTTTGATCGCGATGTTTTGCACATGGCGGATTTAGGGATAAAGCAAATTTCGATGGAACCGGTTGTAGCAGGACCGCAGGACGCTTATGCCTTCCAAGCAGGAGATTTGGATAAAATCCATGCAGCGTATGATCGCCTTGGAGAGGAATTATTAATACGACGTGCGCAAGATCGAGAGTTTAACTTTTTTCATTTCAATGTCGCGCTGGATCAGGGACCCTGTTTGATCAAACGGCTTTCTGGGTGTGGAGCTGGTCATGAGTATGTGGCGATCTCTCCAGAAGGAGATCTTTATCCTTGTCATCAGTTTGTGGGACAGGAAGCTTACAAAATGGGTTCGCTTTATGACGAGTCCCCTCATCAACTTAAGGCTAAGGTGGTTAAGGACTTCCGAACTGCAAATGTCTATGCAAAATCGACTTGTCGAGAGTGTTGGGCTCGCTTTGCCTGTAGCGGCGGGTGTCATGCTGCTAATGTGGCCTTTACCCAAAAGCTGACAGAGGTATATACTTTGGGGTGTGAGCTCCAGAAAAAACGGTTAGAAGTTGCATTCTATGTGAAAATCAAAGAGATTCAACAAAATCATTCTGTTAGGACAGTGGTCCCCGAAGTGCGCTGTTAGAAGTTTGCAGGTTTGATGACTAGTGAAGGTATGTTACAATGGTACTCAGTATAATATTTCAAGGGGGTGAGCCGTATGATGGGGAAATACCATCGTAGATTTGCTGCGGTTCTTGTAATTGTGATTTGTTTTGCTATGATTGTGTCGGGAGGCTCGATGTTTTTTAGCGGTGGTCCCGTGCCCCCTGCCCAATCAAACACAGCGACGAATTCTCCTAACACTGCGGCAAATTACCAGGCCCAAAAAGTGCGCTTAGCGGCGATTGCAGAACGTGCCAAGGCAGATCCTGGCAATGTACAACTCCAAAATGACTTGGGGAATGAATATTATGATGCAGGGGTGGCAGCCCAAAGTGTAGCGCCAACTGAGGCTCAGGTGAACTTTAAACAGGCGGTAGAGGCTTATCAGAATGTATTAAAAACTAATCAAGATACTAATGTTATGGTGGACATGGCAACTGCTGCTTTTTACAGCGGGGATAACGATCTCGCAGATAAGACGTTTAAAGAGGCGTTAACCCTTAAACCAGATCACTTTAATGGGTTGGCCAATTATGGGGTTTTTCTAGCTGAGGCAAAGCAAGATCTGCCAGGGGCTATTATCCAGTGGCAGAAAGCTCAGAATTTAGCACCAGATAGTTCGGAAAAAGCACGGCTAGGAATGTTTATAAGCCAAGCCCAAAGCCAACTTAAGGGTTCTTCGAACAATGGGACCTCAAATCCAGCAACGAATGGTATGTCTAATCCTACATTGAAAACGCAAAAGTAGAGGCACGATGTATCGTGCCCCTATTTTTAGTAAGATGTCCTCCAAAGCACTAGCCCTCTTTTGGGATTTATTGATATAATTAATTAATTCGAAGGGAGGAACTACAAATTGCATTTTACAACACTAGCGAGCGGAAGTTCCGGAAACGCAATTCTCGTGGGAGAGGACAACAGGCATCTGCTAGTGGATTGTGGGATCAGTGGTAAGAGCTTCTTACATAACCTCTCAAGCTTAAACATAGCATGCTCAGAAATTGAAGGAATTGTAGTTACCCATGAACATGTAGACCATATTCGTGGAGTGGGTGTGCTCGCCCGTAAATTAAAGATACCAATCTATGCCACTGCCGGGTTGTGGGAAGCGATGAGTGGTTCCTTAGGCAAGGTAGCAGAAAATCAGCGAATTGATGTTCAAAATTCATTTTCCTGTGCGGGGCTGGATGTCTTGCTCTACCCTACGTCTCACGATAGTCGGGAAAGTTACGGATTAAAAGTCTCACGGCCGAAAAAGAAGGATAGGCGGAAACTGGCAGTTGGAATCGCCACAGACAGTGGCAGAATCACCGCAGAGATGCATCAGCATTTGAAAGGTTGTGATGCCTTTGTCGTTGAAGCGAACTATGATGATGAGCAGTTGTGGAAGGGATCTTATCCATGGTATCTGAAAAAAAGGATCAGCGGACACTATGGGCATCTAGAAAATAAGCAGTTGGCCGAAGGGCTTTCGGAATGGATCGCAGAAAACACCCAACGGGTTGTATTGGCTCATTTAAGTGAAGAAAACAATACTCCGGAAATTGCGTTGTCTACCGTTTGGCGTGTTCTGAATGAGTTGAATATATCTAAAAAGTGCCCTGATGTGCAGGTACAGGTTGCTCCGCGGCATACGCCGCATGAATTGATTATTTTAAGGGAATAATAGGTTGTGGAGGTTGATTTTGAGTGAGCTATTATAACGATAAAAATAATTATTCAGGTAAAAGACCCGGATTTATTGCGACGGTTGTAGTTGCTTTGATTAGTGCCTTACTAGGAGGAGTCATGGCAGTAGCACTGATTCCTTCGATATATGGCAATAAACAATCGGCACCTACAAGTCAAGTAATCTTAAATAGCGGGACAACAACCCCTATCGTCAAAACGGATGGAGCCACTAATTTCCCGGTCGCTCAGATTGCCAAAGCTACCGGGCCAGCGGTTGTCGGGATTGCTAATTTTCAATCAAGTGGGAGTATATTCGGTGGTGGAGGACTGGCAGAAGCAGGAAGTGGCTCGGGTTTCATTATTGATGCGCAGCATGGCTACATTGTTACGAACAATCATGTGGTTGCAGGAGCAGAAAAGCTCGTCGTGAGTCTGGCCGATGGCCGAAATATTACCGCAAAACTGGTGGGTGCCGATGATCGTACGGATTTAGCGGTGGTTCAGATTGCAGACACAAAAAACTTAACGGCTACGCAACTAGGAGATTCGACAATACTTCAAGTTGGTGAACCAGTGGTCGCGATTGGAAACCCCGGTGGGCAAGAATTTGCACGCTCAGTGACAGCGGGCGTTGTTTCCGCAACAAATCGAATCTTAGATCTCCCTGGAGAAGCCAGTTTTAACCTCATCCAGACCGATGCAGCCATTAATCCAGGCAATAGCGGTGGGCCGCTTGTCAATTACCAGGGTCAAGTGATCGGAATTAATTCGGCTAAAAATCAAGAAGCAGGATTTGAGGGTATGGGTTTCGCCATCCCAATCTCAGATGCGTTACCAACAATTAAACAACTAATCGAAAAAGGGTATGCAAGTCATCCCGGGCTCAATGTCCAGATAGATCCTCGGTATACGGCTGAGTATGCTAGTCAACGGGGATGGCCAGCTGGTGCTTATGTTTCCAAGGTCACGCTTGGTGGCCCGGCTGATCGCGCCGGAGTTAAAGCGGGTGACGTTTTGACGAAGATGAATGGCAAGGAAATCAAAAGTTCGCTTGAGCTAACCCATGAGTTGTTTAAATATAATCCAGGTGACAAGGTTACCGTTACGATTTTCCGCAATAACAAGACACAGGACGTTTCAGTAACGCTCGCGGAAATCAAGTCGCAATAAGCGAATTGGATTACTAAGTGAGTATTAAAGATTACTAAGTGAGTATTAACGGTCGTTGAGAGGGAGGCAAAATGTCTCCCTTTTTGTACCAGTAGGGGCACGATGCATCGTGCCTATCTCCGTAGCGTCCTATGTTGAATAATTAATTGTGTCTGTTCCGCCACGAGGGCACGATGCATCGTGCCCCTACCTAACTGGTAAAGTTGAACTCGCTCCAAGTATGCAGTATTATTTAGGACAAGAGTAAAGATTGATAGAAAGTATGACCATATTTAGAGAGAAAGGTTGATAGCGGATGGAAAACAAGTCCACCTCGAATTTTCTTAAGAACATTGTGAATGAGGATCTAAAGTCAGGTAAGGTCGATCATATAATCACGCGGTTCCCACCAGAGCCCAACGGCTATTTACATATAGGACATGCTAAATCCATCGTTTTGAACTTTGAATTGGCCGATGAATTTAAAGGTAAGACCCATCTCCGCTTCGATGACACAAACCCGGCTAAAGAAGATACGGAATATGTAGAATCCATCAAGGAAGATGTGCTGTGGTTAGGGTATGAATGGGATGAATTATTTTTTGCTTCAGATTATTTTGAGGAAATGTACAAACGGGCAGTGATACTTATCAAAAAGGGTAAAGCGTATGCGTGTGATTCCACGGCAGAGGAAATACGGAAAATGCGCGGATCTCTGACAGAGGCAGGCCAATCGAGCCCTTACCGCGATCGATCAGTTGCAGAAAACTTGGAGTTGTTTGAACGCATGCGGAACGGGGAATTTAAGGACGGGCAAAAGGTCTTACGTGCTAAGATAGATATGGCTTCACCAAACATAAATATGCGGGATCCTGTCCTATATAGGATCGCGCATGCGACCCATCATAATACAGGGGACAAGTGGTGTATCTACCCCATGTATGATTTTGCCCATCCGTTGGAGGATGCTATAGAAGGAGTCACACACTCAATTTGTACGTTGGAATTTGAGGATCATCGTCCCTTGTACGATTGGGTCATTCGAGAATGTGAGATGGAGAAGGTTCCTCACCAATATGAATTTGCTCGCTTAAATATTACGAATACGGTCATGAGTAAGCGGAAGCTGAAGCAACTGGTGGATGAGCATGTAGTGGACGGTTGGGATGATCCGCGGATGCCTACGATATCGGGACTGCGACGCAGAGGGTATACGGCAGAGGCAATTCGTAATTTTGCGCGGGAGATCGGGGTAGCTAGGGCAGATAGTGTTGTAGACAGCAAAATGCTAGAGCATTTTATTCGGGAAGACTTAAAGCTTAAAGCACCGAGAACGATGACCGTGCTCGAGCCACTTAAGGTGGTTATCACGAATTATCCAGAGGATCAGGTAGAGATGTTGGAAGCTGAAGTCAACCCAGAAAACCCAGAGATGGGTTCGCGGCAAATTCCTTTTTCTCGTGAAATTTATATTGAACAAGAAGACTTTACAGAGAATCCCCCCGCCAAGTACCATAGACTGTTCCCTGGAAATGAGGTTCGCCTAAAAAACGCCTATTTCATCAAATGTAATGCTGTGATTAAAGATGAGTATGGAAAAGTCAGCGAACTGCAATGTACTTATGATCCGGATACTAAGAGCGGATCGGGCTTCACAGGGAGAAAAGTCAAAGGAACGATCCACTGGGTGGAAGCTTCACAGGCTGTGCCAGCTGAGTTCAGATTATATGAAGCTCTGATTTTGGATGAGGCTATGACGGATGAAGCCTCTTTTCTGGAGCATATTAACCCCAAATCTCTGGAGATCGTCCATGGATTTGTGGAGCCAAACATTAGAGATTCAAAGCCACAAGATAAATTCCAATTTTTTCGACATGGTTATTTCAATGTTGATACTTTAAATTCAACGCAAGGGCATTTGGTTTTTAATAGGATAGTGTCTTTGAAGAGTTCCTTTGAATTACCAAAGAGTTGAATTTCTTACTGTCCTTACATGCATATACAAAAGGAAAAAGATCGACCGCATTGCCGGTGGATCTTTTTCCTGTCTTATAACC
>OMOF01000088.1 GCA_900290375.1 Candidatus Desulfosporosinus infrequens | reverse complement strand
CTTACCTTTTAACCCCATATTCATTACACAGCCTCCCTTATTATAATAGCCTCTCGGCATTTCTTACCCTAGACAAATCAAAGGTTTATTCCTAACACTAAAACCTGCATCCTCCCAAATTCATGGGGGGATTTTTTATTTCTTAATCATCAAATTGGAAATTCCAGAGTTTTTTTATCTGAATATTATAAAAAAACACTTGACATTTTAAAAACGCCCCAACAATCAGAGAGAGTAGATGTCTATTCTCACTAACTTGGAGGTGTTTTTTTTGTTACCTACTAACCGCACTCATAAAGAATATCAAGACTTTGTTAAATATCAGATTCAGTTACATTATGCTAGTGGCATCCTTAAGCTGACCCATAATGATTGGTTACTTATTGAAAAATTGTGGAATACTGACTTATCTAACACTGCTAAATTTCTTCAAAAACAGTATGGACGACGCGGACCAAAACCGATTGATCCTGATTGTATGTTACGTTCTTATTTATTGATGCTATTAACTCGCCAAGGATATTCGATCACCTATTGGGTCGACGAATTACGTCGGGCACCCATATTTGCCATTCTCAGTGGGTTTGAGCCAGGTCATACTCCAGGTATTGGAACTTTTTATGATTTTTTCTCTCGTCTTTGGAACTCTGACTCACCTAATATCAAAAAACAGGAGAAACGACGAAAGCGCAAGCCACCAAAAGGTAAGAAAAAAGGAGAGAAAGCACTAACAACCTCACCAGGAAAAGTCGCAAGGTTAGTCAAACGGTTGCTCAAATATACATCTTCTAATTCCACCAAACAACCATTTGATGGTTTATATAATTTTTTTCAATCAGAGTTTTTAACTGTTTCTGCGAATTTAGGGTTACTTGGTCTTATGGATAGTCTCACCGTTGCTGGTGATGGTACGCCAGTTGTAACCTCTTCTTTGCTACGCAGTAAATCCATGTGTAATTGTCGTGCCCAAGGCCTAGAAAATTGTCAACATAAGCGAGTTTTTTCTCAGCCCGATTGCGACTCGGGTTGGGATAGCTCCCGCGAACGTTTCTTCAATGGATATCATCTTTATATGTTAACCGCTTCCGACAGTCCATATGATTTGCCACTCTACCCCAGATTTCAACCTGCGTCTCGCCACGATTCGCTCAGTCTTATCGTGAGTGCCATTGAATTTTCTCAGCGCTTTCACTTGGGCACGGTAAACCGTGTACTTCTTGATGCTGCGCATGATGCTATCGCGATTTATCAATTATTTGATCATCATAACGTAGAACCTATCATTGATTTGAATTGCCATAACGCTACAAATACTCCACTAGCTGGTGATTTTACACTTTCTCCATTTGGAATACCAATTTGTTCTGCGGGAATTCCTATGAAACCAAATGGTTTTGATCATAAAAAAGGGTGTCATAAATGGCGTTGTGGCAAAGCAAAAGGTAAAATTAATACTTGTACTTCACCTTGCTCTAGTGCCAAGTATGGTCGTACTTTCCTTACCTATCTAGGCGATAATCCACGTCTTATTACTAAGACTAAACGAGGTTCCGAGGAATGGAAGTTAATTTATAACCGACGTACATCGGTAGAACGCTCTAACAAACGGGAAAAAGTAGACTATAAACTAGAAAGTGGTCGTCACCGCACTACAATGATCTGGTATATGAGGATTTTTGGTATTATGATGTGTCAGCATATCGACGCTTGGCATAGTACCAGTAAAAGTACTTTGAATCAAAAATACTTGATTTTAGGATAATTGAACTACGTTAGATCAACCAACCAATAATATCCATCTCTTTTTTTTAGCGATGGTATGTTTGCCATGCTCTTTTTTATTGAAGTTTTTGTTTGTCGATCAACTTGCATAATTGTTCAAACTTTTCTCTGATTTCATTACCCGCTTACGCTTAATTCCCAGTTGCTTTTTTACATTAGTTACATTATGTGGTTTCTAATGCCGAGAGTCTATTGTGACGATATTATCTATTTTTCTATATAATAGGTATTGTTTCGTTAACTAT
>OMOF01000853.1:1024-1900 GCA_900290375.1 Candidatus Desulfosporosinus infrequens | reverse complement strand
TAGCTACCATACTGAATAATGCCCATATGGAAAACAAGATACAAATTGTACTGACAGATTATCAAATGCCAGGAATGGATGGGTATGCGTTGGCGAAAACTTTAAACACGATTCCCTCTACAAAGGATTTGAAGCTAATATTATTAACCTCGGCTGCCCAGGAAGGCGATGCTACAAAAGCGAGAGAACAAGGTTTTTCAGGGTATCTGACGAAACCGATAAGACGAGGTGAGTTAATAAATTGTATGGCGATTGTATTAGGCTTGAAACTAGATTCAGAGGAAAGCCGGCAAGTTGTCACAAAATATACTCACCGTGATAATCAGAGTGTCTTGAAACCGAAAATACTCCTAGTTGAAGATAACGAAGTGAATCGCAAAGTCATCTTAGCAATGCTTCAATCCCACGATATGACCTGTGAACTGGCAATGGACGGAACAGAAGCGTATCAAGCCGTACTAAATAATTGCTTTGATTTAGTTTTCATGGATTGTCAAATGCCTGTGATGGATGGGTTTGAAGCCACTGAAAAAATCAGAGAAGCTGAGGCAAGCAACAAACATACCAAAATTATTGCTATGACGGCAAATGCCATGGCGGGGGACCGAGAAAAATGTCTTGAAGTTGGTATGGATGATTACCTCAGCAAACCTATCGATTTTGAAAGAATGTTCAAAATGATCGACGAAACCACTGTGTATCAAGTGGAGGGAGAAGAGCATTTTGGTTTTAGGCATTAACAAAAAAATAAGAAGTTAATTTCAAGCTCATTAAAAAGAGACGTATCCCATGAAATATGTTTTAATCGTTAATCACAACAAAAACAAAAAAACCGCCTGCATCTTGGATCTAATGGTACTCCGCTACAAGTATTAC
>OMOF01000853.1:0-1015 GCA_900290375.1 Candidatus Desulfosporosinus infrequens | reverse complement strand
ACCTTGTCTTTACACTATTTGCCTTTATTCTTAACACTAGCGTGTTATAGTAATATTAAATGAAAATCACAAAACGATAAAGGCAAACTTGGTGAAAGCCAAGGACGCAAAGCCACGGGTCTTCCATGTTAAGCTGAAGATAGCCGGGTTGCAGTCTAAATTACTTTGTTATTAACAAAGCCTTTGTCGCCATGCCTATTTAGGATGGCGATTTCTGTTATAGAATGGAGGATTTATAAAGACGGTCGTGCTATGGCCAATGATCTAGCTGCTCAGATAAATCAATTTAGATTGTAAGAAGAGTGAGTGTTGCTAATATTTATCAACAATAGTAAGGTGGTTATTTTATTATGTATATAAAGCTATTGTGGCAAACTGGTATACTATGCGTGTTTTCTTGGGTTGGGACGCAAATCACAGAACACTTGCATACTTCAATGCCTGGAAACGTTATAGGGATGGTTCTCTTGTTCGTATTTATGTGTTTAGGGGTAGTTAAATTACAATACATTGAGGACGCAGTTAATGTGCTGCTAAAGCATATGCTATTCTTCTTTATTCCTATCGTTGTAGGATTAATGAATTCGGGCGACTTGATATACAAAAGTGGTCTTGCTTTAGCGGCGTCAATCGTTGTGAGTGTAGTGGTAGCGCTTACATTGACAGGGGTTGCTATCCAAAAGCTTGGAACAGGACGTAAATATTTACGAACTGAAATTAAATTGGCAATTCAAATTATCGGTACAGATCTATCTGCAATTAACATTTTAACAGAAGATATTAGCGGTGGTGGTGTAAAAGTTATATCCAAGCAATTATTAGAGATTGGCACTCAGCTGAATTGTACTATTTCTAATTCTAAGCTTGGAATAATCAAAGCTAAGGGGGAGGTAGTGAGAATTGAAAAGAAAGATCAAGACTTTCGCTTAGGAATTAACTTTACAGAAATCAGTAAACGAGATCGTAATAAATTAATAGACTTTACTTACCGGATGGGGGAACATGCTACTATAAA
>OMOF01000397.1 GCA_900290375.1 Candidatus Desulfosporosinus infrequens | reverse complement strand
TCATTACGTCTAAATTTACGATAATTGACATGTTGCGCCTCCATTATATGGTCAAATCATTTTCTTCTTTAACGACAACGGCCTGTCGAAAAACCTCCGCTAAGATAACAGAAAAAAGTCCCGTGATGATAAATACCATTGCTACAATTATGGTTAGAAAAGAATTATAGAAAATTATTTTAATGATATAACAAGCTGTAATTAACCAACATGAGATCGCAATTCGATTGAGACATGTTACATTTTCAATGATAAAGGGATTATTCTTATTTAAGTTCTTTAATAATTTTCTAATTTCATTGACGATTAACAAAGCGAAAATACCAGTTATAAATAGAAATCCTAATAAGAAATTATAATTTTCGCTTGTTCTTGTGTACATTAATCCTAAATACCATTTCAATGCAATCGGCAAACTCAAAAAAATACCTATTCCTCCCACAAATACGAGGTCCAAAATATGTTTTACTATACCCGAAAAACCTTTCTGATCTAAAATAATCAAGCTCAAAAACCCTCCCTCTTGCAAGCTACATTTCGATTAAGTATATACGCAAAATCCCCTTTAATCAATATTATTTTATTGATTATCGATATTTATTTATTGTTTATCACTTTAGGGAATGTCAAATCGCCACATGCACCTAGGTAATAAATTTTCGCTGTAATTCTGGAACAAACAAAGCCCATAATCAATAATAAAAAGTTGAAAGTAGCGGCCAAACCAAATAGGCCAAAATTAAAACTAATATCATTCATACTCTAGTCCCCTCTCTTTTTTATGTATTCGACCCAAAAATATCACATGATTGGTCATCAATCGAAACCTGGTGCTACAGGCAAGTCTATCTTCCAGGGTCCATCTACCTGGACATGTACTTGATTGACTGTAATACTTACATTTTTATTTCCTTGGGGATAGGGTACTTGAAACCACTTCATACTTCCAGTTGACTTATCGAACTCAGAACACCAAGAATCCTCTTTGCCGTTTACCCTTAATTTCTCCAGCCCATTTACTGTCGCCCCGTCAATTGAATCCGGTTCGACATAAACTCGTAACCAAGTACCGTCTTGGACTACAACTTCCGCTTTTCTTAATTTTAAGTTCCATGAACCTAATTTAAGAGATTGATTGAGGGCCAGAGGGGAATCTTTTTCCGGCACCGGAATTACGGCATTCCCCTGAACATCTTGTTGTAGCAAAAGTGACGGTATCATAACTGTGATTCTAGTTCCAACGTGAGGGTTCGTAGAAAAATACGACAAGCCACTTCCAAGGAACCCCGGTTGACTATTTAAGGGATAAATTTCGCCATCCGAACCAGTAAGCACCGGTTCATTCACGTTCTGAAATATGCCCCCCCTTAAACTTTGTACGAGAAGTGTTACCTTCGTCTCATCAGCAAAACTTGTGGCTTGGCCAGATACAATCACATTATTTGTGTTAATTGATGGACCAAATTTCTCTGAAGCATTTAGACTTGATGCAGGCGCCAATGGAATGTTTATTGTCCAATTTGACAGACTAGGAATTACTAAGGCAACCTGTCTGACATTTGCGGGTAAAGCCTTGTACCATGACCCTAAAACCTGAATAATCCTAGTTCCGGTTCCAGCCGATTCTCCTATACCGCCACCTTGATAAGGATAGCGTTTTCCTGACAAATCCACTAAATACGAACTATTTATATCCGGAATTTTTCCTTCGACATAAGCGATCAATGATGTGCCTTTGCCATCTGCCAATAATCCATTAATATCTATTTTCACTCCTTCTCTTTCTGCTCGGACAGGATTAGGGGCAACAAGGTTAACGTTTTCGGTGGAGTGTATCCCAAAACCAGGAATATACAAAAGCAAACTGTTCACTGCTGCCATGACATTATTTGGGCCAATACTCAAGATAATCACCAGAAAGATTGCTGCCACGGCCACTGCGGGAGCAATCCATAATTTAAGATGATTACGTTTTTGCTCATTAATTATTGGATCACTTTGTGCCATTTGCATAGTGCGTTGTTTAATTCTCTCTATTGACGCTTGATCAGGCCCATAGGTAAACGTTTGTGTGACCTCCGCAATATCGTCTGGAACACCCAATCGTTTTAATTCTCCTTCAATATCCATATGATTGTCAGTCATCGTTCTTCAACCTCCTTCATTTCTTGTTTTGAAGAAATCCTTAAGTGATTTCTTAGCTCGCCAAAGTCGGTTGTCTATAGATTGACGACTTAAACCATAACAGTTTACTAAATCCTTTATACTTTCATCTAAAAAGTACCGTCTATATATGAGTTCACGTTCTTGTACTGTGAGTGTGTTTAGAGCGGACTGTAATGTTTCACGAGCTTCTATCGTGCTAAACATTGTTTCTTGAATCTTCAATGTAATGATCTCTTCATTGAATGGAAGATTGTTGACTTTCAGCATTAGAGTGCGACGACGCTCAAGAGCCACGTATTTGGCAATCATCAACACCCATGTCCTCAATTTAGCCCTATGAGTATCATATTTGTCTACGGATTTCCAAGCCATGTAGAATACATCACTGGTACATTCTTCTATATCTTCTGTCGTACCAGCTCCGCCAAGTATAGAAGAACACAATGTATAAACAGCTGTAATATAGACATTCATTAGAGCGTTTAAAGCTAACTGGTCACGTTTTAATAATCCTACAAGAATCTCCCATAGAATAATGTTGTCTCTAAAATATTTTTTACCTCATCTTTGACAGTGCCCCAGGAGCAGCAAGGGTTTGTGGGTATAAGTTTGCACTACACATTAATTTA
>OMOF01000612.1 GCA_900290375.1 Candidatus Desulfosporosinus infrequens | reverse complement strand
CATTTTATCAATTTCCACCATGTCGATGTGTTCGATAGTTGTGTAACGCGTCAGCTCTCTGACCGTTCCGCCGTCCCCAGCGCCAATTACCAAGACATTCTTAATCTTAGCATTGGTCGCCATAGGCACATGCACAATCATGTCATGATAAATAAATTCGTCCTTTTCAGTAACCATCATTAAGCCATCCAGAGTAAAAAAATTACCGAATTCTTTGGAGTTAAAAACGTCGATTCTTTGGAATTCGCTTTGCCCAGAATAGAGGGGCTTGTCGATCTTAATAGAAAATCGAACGTTTTCTGTGTGTTGTTCTGTATACCATAATTCCATTTTTTATTCCTCCACGATTCTGATGTTTTCGACAGACATATCCTCTGTTCCTGTCAGGAAACAGCCCTTAGCCTTGGAATAGGTGATGTAATCAACAATTTCCTCGGTAATCCGTTCACCCGGGGCTAAAATTGGAATACCGGGCGGGTAGGACATGACAAATTCTCCACATATATACCCTATGCTGTTGGTGATGGACACAGAATGCTGATTGGAATAGAAGGCTTGCTGAGGGGTCATTACCACAGTTGGATTAATGTATTCGTGATCAAGCATGCCTGCTTTATCTTTCCAATAAAGTCTTTTTATTTCAGAAAGAGCTGAGACTAGACGTTCTAAAGCTAGTTCTCGATCCCCAACGGAGATGATGGCTAGGATATTACCGATATCACCCAATTCGATCTGGATTCCATAATCATCACGGAGAATGTCATAAACTTCAATTCCCGCCAATCCTATTTCTCTAGTATAGACAGAAAGTTTGGTGTGGTCAAAATCAAACACTGAATCTCCATTAATAAGTTCTGTGGAAAAAGCGTAGTAACCGCCGATTTTGTTAATTTCTTCACGAGCATAATGGGCCAGAGAAGAAACTTTCTTAAAGATGTTTTTGCCGTCCAAGGCAAGATTGCGTCGGGAAATATCCAGAGAGGACAAGAGTAGATAGGAGCCGCTGGTGGTTTGAGTCAGGTTAATCGTTTGCCGCACGTGACCTGTGCTAAGACGGTTACTTATCAGTAAAAACGAGCTTTGGGTCAGCGATCCACCTGTCTTATGCATGCTGACCGCCGACATATCTGCTCCCGCTGCCATAGCACTGATGGGCAAATTTTCACCGAAATAGAAGTGTGTACCATGCGCTTCATCCACAAGGACATACATATTATGACGATGGGCAAGTTCAGTGAGGGACTTTAAATCGGAACATATACCATAGTACGTAGGATTATTTACGAAAATCGCTTTGGCATCCGGATTTTCTTGGATGGCTTTTTTTACCTCGGCCACCGACATGCCCAAGGGAATCCCCAGGAGTTTATTAACGCCAGGGTTAACATAAACAGGAATTGCGCCACTGATAATCAGGGCGTTGATGGCACTGCGGTGGACGTTACGGGGCATGATGATTTTGTCACCCTGTTTGCACACGCTCATGATCATTGCTTGGACCGCAGCCGTGGTGCCATTGACCATGAAAAATGCGTGTTGAGCACCGAAAGCCTCAGCAGCCAGTTCCTCCGCCTCCTTGATTACCGAGACAGGATGGACCAGATTATCGAGCGGTTTCATAGAATTTACATCAACCGAAAGGCATTTCTCACCCAAAAACTCTGTGAGCTGGGGGTTCCCTCTGCCTTGCTTATGTCCCGGAACGTCAAACGGTACCACTCGCATGGCTTTGTATTTTTGGAGAGCTTCATAAATGGGCGCTTTCCCTTGCCAAAGTGAATGCATAATAACCACCACCTTTCAATTTGTAGACCTTCATGCTGCGGATAGGTTGAATCATCTTCGACTGAAGATGATTTGTAATAGCAAGATACTACATTTTACCTTAAAATCAAAGCGAATGTTTTTAAATCTAGAGCTTACAGTTAGGAGGGGGACTAATGCCTCGCACAATTTGGTTTTTATGTTTTTTATTGGGAGGAAATGAAAAGTGGATGTGGAATAGTAAAAGGAATGTCTTGGTGTGCGGATGGAAAACTCGCCACAAAAGAGATGTTAATCGAGGTAGCCTTGTTGATTTGCAGAATCTGCAGGAATTTGGGTTAAAGGTGTGCTGATGAACATGGCAAAGAATACGCTGATTCGAAAATTCGTTCTGTTTCTTTTTCTCACCAGTATTATTCCGCTGATAATTGTAGGTGTGATGTCTTATAATATTTCTAAATCAATAATTCAGCAGCGAGTACAAAACTATACGATGGAATTTATGATAGGTCAGAATGATTTTATGGAACGATTAATGGGAGAAATGGAAGGCCTTATCGCCAACATATCAAGCACGGAAGAGATCAAAGATGCTATAAGTAATCATTATAAAGAAAATGATGATTATGAGAAACTGACCGCCCAGGCGAAAATCGGAAATCTCTTGAGCAATTACACTTATCTGCAGGGTCTGGTATCCCTTGATATTTTCACCTTGCGCAACAATTATTATCATGTAGGGGATACTTTGAACACACAAGATATTAACGTGAAGGTAAGAGATGAAATTTATCAAAAAGTATTAACGTCTCCCAATAAGGTAGTATGGATCGGGATTGAGGATAATGTGAATCAAAGCTCTCAACAAAAAAAAGTAATCACTGTTGCAAAAAATCTACAAGTTATGGATTCTCAGACTTTACAGGAGAAATCTGCTGGATTATTGCTAATCAATTATAATGTGGACAATTTCTATAATTTTTTCAATAGAAGTAACCTAGGTGAAGGTTCCTATTTGCAGATTATTGACGGCGAAAATCGGTTGGTATTTTCTACTGACAAAAATCAATCCAACAGTGTTGTAAATTCTGCGTTGGTTAATCACTTAAGTGGTCCTAAAGGGTCATTTATTGAAGAAATTAGTGGTAAGCAAATGTTGGTCACCTATATCAGATCTCAAAAAAGTAATTGGTTGTCCGTTAGCATTATTCCAGTTAGTACACTTATTTCAGGAACAGTTAAAATAAGAAACAATACAATCATTGTTTTAGGGGTTTGTTTTATGATTGTTTTGTTAGCGGCTGGGTTTGTTTCCAAACGAGTTGTTACGCCCATTAATAAAATAANNAAAGGGAACCATTGATTTGAATTTGCGTTTAGAGGAAAATACGAATGATGAAATTGGTGAATTAACGAAATGGTTTAATACATTTATGAAAAGTCTAATTGCGCAAAGAAATGTCGAGGAAGAACTGCGTAATGCCCATGACGATTTGGAAAGAAGGGTTTTAAATCGTACGACGGAATTAGCAGTCACAAATCAGTCACTTAGGGAAGAAATTGTCGTTCGTACAAAATTTGAAAAGGAAATAAAGCGTCTGAGTTTTCATGATGCTTTAACGGGCTTAAATAATCGAGCTAGTTTTGAACAAGAGTTGCAGCTTCTAAAAGATAATGATTCTAATAATATAAGCATTATGATGTGTGACATCGATGGGCTTAAACTGATCAACGACAGCTTGGGTCATAACAGTGGGGATTTATTGCTTGTAAAAGCTGCTCGTATTATTAAAGAATCCCTACGTGAAAACGATTATGTGGCGAGGATCGGGGGAGACGAATTTATCGTTATACTTTATAGCAATGAAATGTCTGTTGTGGAAGCTATTTGTACTAGGATAAGGAAGACCGTAGAGGTATATAATCAAGAGAATGCTCATCTGCCTTTAAGCATTTCTATTGGTTATGCAATTTGCACCTCAGTTTCTAAGCTCGATGAGGTCTTAAATGAAGCGGATAATAATATGTACCGAGAAAAACTCTATCGTGGCAAAAGTGTTCGCAGTGCCTTGGTTAATACAATGATGATTGCCTTGGAAGCAAGGGATTTCATTAACGAGGGACACGTGACTCGTGTTCAAGACATGGTTGCGAAAATGGGACTTGATCTCGGCTTTTCGGAAAGGCAATTGGCAGATTTAAAGCTTTTTTCCCAGTTTCACGATATAGGTAAAGTTGGTATTTCAGATAAGATTTTGTTTAAACCGTCTGCATTACAACCGGAGGAGACGGTGGTAATGAGGCGGCATGCAGAGATAGGTTATAGGATAGCGCAGTCTGCTCCGGATTTGGTACTCATTGCTGATTGGGTTCTCAAACACCATGAGTGGTGGGATGGTAGCGGTTATCCTCTTGGTCTCAAAGGAGAGGAAATTCCTCTAGAGTGTCGCATTCTGGCAATTGTCGATGCATATGACGCTATGACCAGCGATCGCCCTTACCGCCAGGCAATGCCCCACAAAGAGGCAGTTACTGAACTTAACAAAAGTGCAGGAACTCAGTTCGATCCGGACTTAGTTCGAGAGTTTTTGCAGATATTAAACACTAATTAGTCTAGTCATCGGCAAAATAAAATTTGTGGTTTCGTAAATTTTTCTTCTACGAAAGTTCGTCAAATCTCTGTTTAATTTCAACCAAAAAGTTACGTGTATTGACGACTTTCGTATTGACTACTTCAGACAGGATCGCTAAATCCTTGGTCATAACCCCTTCTTCGATGGTTTTAAGGGAAGCGGCCTCTAATTGATTGGCAAATCTAATCAGTTCTTCAATCTCATCAAGTTCGCCGCGTTTTCTTAAAGCCCCGGTCCACGCGAAAATGGTGGCTATGGAATTGGTCGATGTTTCTTCTCCTTTGAGATGTTTGTAATAATGTCTAGTAACCGTACCATGAGCTGCCTCAAATTCATAATAACCGTTGGGAGATACTAACACTGAGGTCATCATGGCTAGGCTACCAAAGGCAGTGGCTACCATGTCAGACATGACATCACCATCGTAATTCTTGCAGGCCCAGATAAAACCGCCATCTGATCGGATAACACGGGCTACGGCATCGTCGATTAGAGTGTATAAGTATTCAATCTCAGCGTCTTCAAATTTTAGCTTATATTCTTGATCGTAAATATCCTGGAAAATTTCCTTGAACGTATGATCGTATTTTTTAGAAATAGTGTCCTTGGAGGAAAACCAGAGATCCTGTTTAAGGTCAAGGGCATAATTGAAGCAAGTTCGAGCAAAGCTAGCTATGGATTTATCGATATTATGCATACCGAGAATAACCCCTTGGCCCTTGAAATCAAAAATAGTCTGCCGTACTTCGCCGTTCTCTCCAGTAAAAACAAGCTCTGCTTTACCGGGGCCTTCTACTCTATATTCAACGTCTTTATATATATCACCATAGGCGTGCCGAGCAATAGTGATCGGTTTTTTCCAAGTACGGATAAATGGTTTAACGGTGTCAACAATTATCGGCGCCCTGAAAACAGTTCCATCAAGAATAGATCTGATTGTGCCGTTGGGACTTTTCCACATCTCTTTAAGATTATATTCTTCAATTCTTTGAGCATTAGGCGTGATGGTGGCACATTTGACAGCCACTCCATATTTTATAGTAGCAAGGGCCGAATCAGTAGTGATTTGGTCATTAGACTCATCCCTTTTAATTAGTCCCAAATCATAATACTCAGTTTTAAGGTCTACATAGGGTTCAATTAATAATTCTTTAATCCACTTCCAAATAATCCGAGTCATTTCGTCCCCATCCATCTCTACCAAGGGCACCTTCATTTTAATTTTGTTCATTATATTTTCTCCTTCCAAATCCCCAGGGGTTAATTACACCCTAATTTTACCTAATCCTTGTTTGTTTTTCATCTGCTCTCACGTCTTGCAATGTTGCTATTATATCGAAAATAGTATTTGAACGCAAAAAGAGCAAGTAGTCTACTTTGCCTGATCACTTGCTCTTTCATATACTGACTGTCCCGTGCCTTAGCAGATTATCTGGAGATAGTGACTTATTTGACCAGAAATAACTTTTCAAGATAGCTTGTGCCCCAAAGGGGTGTGAAGGTTCGGTAAAACGGAAACCTGTTGGAGAAGAAATGAAAGCATTTCGTATAAACGCTTGGATTTCCCCAACCTAATAATTTTAGCATACATCTCAGGAGCAAGCTTTTCAATTGCTTGGATTTTATCCTGTATATTATTAGATTGTCCCGTAATATCTCGGTACTCAGCACATAACTTTTCGTTTTTTCTTTGCATGAGCGAAGCTATGGTGTTTGTTCTTGTAAGCGGGGGCGGTGTATGCGGAATACTCAATGTAAAACTTACAGTGTTTCCATCTCTCGTAAATTCAGCCAATGAATAGCCTGCATTCCATAATCCAGCCACAAAAGCATCACGCATAATCACATCGCGCAAGGTAATATCAATATCCATTGTTAATTCAGAAGGTTCCGAAAACTCACCTAGTTTAAAACCTGTAAGCCACCAGTGTTTTCCCCCTCTTGTAAAGAGTGGCTTGCCATTCTTTTTTAAAGTATAGGACATTTGTAATAGATCGGCATTGCTGGCACAGCTATAATAAGCACCACTAAAAAGACCAAGGATATTTAGATCAACTGCATTTGTATAAACCCCTATCTCGGCACCAGTGACTAGATCATACTGACCTTTCCAAAAGCCAATCATCCATTTTTGTTCAAGATATTCAAAGTAAATCGGTTCACAATCTATTATCATCCCCGTAGGCGCTGCAGCTTCATCATATAGACGACAATAGCCAATTTTTCTCTGCCACGCATCCATATTCGAATAAAAAATATCTTGTTTTGGATCATACGCATAACCAGCAAGGTGAATGGCTTCATCTAGTTCGGCATTACCTGTCCCCTCAGCTCCAGAGCTGAATTTTTCAGGGTTTCTTCCGGTGACAATGGCCTTAGACTTGATTATCTGAACGGACATATAAATCGCCCCTTTGGTACATTATTTTTGTTTTATGCATAGTTTGCTGCAGGGATTATCCTAAATATTAGCTGATGGATAAGGGTAAGAGGAAGGAACAGATTAAATTGGGAAAGGGGAGAATAGGATGGATTGGCAAAAGATCGTGATCCACCACACGGCAAGTCCCACGGAGGTGCGGCGCTCGGGGAAGACTGTTCCAGTCGACGTAGCCATGATTCGCGAATGGCACCAAACTAAGGGTTGGAGTGATATTGGCTATCACTTTGTGATTATGCCAGATGGACGCTGTGCAGAGGGACGACCCTTATGCCGACCAGGAGCACATTGTATCGTGGGACGTCGCAATTCCATCGGAATCGGCATATGTCTCGTGGGAAATTTTAGCGAAACTGAAATGCCGGAGGCCCAACTCGTCGGACTGGTTAATAAAGTAAAACAACTTAGGGCAGATTTTCACCTCAAGCTTGGAGACGTTGAGCTACATCGAGACGTGTCTGGAGCTGTTACGGAATGCCCAGGACTATATTTCCCAACAGATAGTTTCAAGAAAAAGCTTGAAGAAAAAGCTTGAAGACAAGTTAACTTACTAGTTTTATATCGAACAAACCGTCCAAAGGAGTCCTGTCCGGTATGCGTCGGATGAGGGGGCTCTTTTGGACGGTTATTGCTGGGAGGTTTGGCTATTAAGTCTTTTTAGTTTAAAGTTAGGGTTCCTTCGTAAGAACTTAATTTAAGAAGTGTTTTAGAAGATAACGCCTAATGCGATTAGAATTAAAATAGCTACTGCGATAATTCCTACTCCGACGCCTGCACCTAAGCCAACAGGAGCAGCAACTGGGGCAGGACAACATGCTCCGCTCATTCCGCCANNCACCTTTCTAAATTTAGAATACGATTCCCATTGCGATCAAAAGAAGAATTATTACTACAACTGCAGCGATCCCTGCACCAAAGCCTCTTCCGCAACCGCCGACTGCTCCATCAACGTTACCAAATGCCATTTGCGTTTCCTCCCTTTCCGGTGATACAACATAATATGCCCGATCCGGGTAAAGTGGAACAATATGGAAATATTTTAACTAGTTATTTGCCTTAAGTAAGTTTCCTTTGTTGAAAGTTTGTTGTAGGATAGAATTAAACAAGGGCTACGGATGCTAATAATCTAAAAAGGGGTAATACATATGTCACAACTAGATAATCCACTAGCAATTTACAAGTTGCTTCCGAAATCAAATTGCAAACTGTGTGGAGTGGCGACCTGTTTGGCGTTTGCCGCTGCGGTAATAAAAGGAGAAAAACGTCTTGATGGATGCCCTCATCTAGAAAGCAATATTATTGAAGAATTTGCTGGACAAATTATCAAACAAGCGACTCCAGAGGATCTATTTAGGCAAATACTCGAACCGTTGAAACAGGAAGTTATTACATTGGATTTTGCTTCATCAGTCAAACGATTAGGGGCCACGCTTTCTGGCAATGAGTTGACAATTAAGTGTCTTGGCAAAGACTTCACGGTTGATTCCGAGGGAAATATTATTTCTGACTGTCATGTTAATGAATGGGTGATAGTACCTTTACTCAACTATATTATTTATAGTGCAGGAAAGGAGCTTTCCGGAAAATGGGTTCCGTTCAGAGAACTTAGCAATAAAACAATTTGGAATTCGTATTTTGAACACAAGTTTGAAAAACCTTTGAAACAGCTGACTGATTCCTATCCGGATCTTATCGAGGACATGATTTATATTTTTAATGGCAAGCAAGTGGAAAATAGTTTCTCCTCTGATATTTCACTAGTGTTGCACCCCCTACCTAAGCTTCCCTTGCTCATTTGTTATACCAAACCAGAAGAGGATCAAGAATCCAAACTCAATGTTTTTTTCGATACGACAGCGGAAGAAAATCTTAACCTTGATTCAATCTATAGACTTTGTATGGGGCTCTTGATGATGTTTCAGAAGATCACTCTCAGGCACATTAAGTAGTGAAGAAATTCTTATAATTAAAGATGTTTATTGCTAGGCGGAAAATTTAAATTTATGATCAAAAAAGTGTTATTCAATAAAAGGGAATTGTGTTAAAATAATAGCAATCTCTCTTCCATTGTTTGTGAGTTCTTTAATGTGAAATATTTAGTTAGTATTAAGGAGTATTTTATAAAGTTGACAAACTTTTCTGTTAACTTTATAAAACATATATTAATTAATTAAATTAATAACATGAGGAGGGGACAAACATGTCTCAAGTAACAGGTGTCGCATGCCCAATTTGTGGTAAAGGCCTTTTGAAAGTCGATGCTCTCAATAAGTCCGGCAAGTCGATAGAATCAGCGGAGTTAAGCATTGATATGTTTGGAGAGGTAGAATTTTTCGGCTTTGAAGATCTCATTGGAACGGATAATGAGTGGACTTCCACGACCGCGGTTTGCACTAAATGTGCTGCAGATTTCGAGGTGAACTCAGATAATGCGCTTATATGGCCTGTGTCAGAGTCGAATGCAGAAGCTAAAAAATATAGAATAGGCCACTGGCTGACCATTTAAAACAATAAAGTCCATCGCTTTTAGGGTTGGTTACAGTTGGGTAACCAGCCCTAAATTTTTCTCTTTATGAAATCGTGACGGTGATTGCTTTAGGGAAACCAAAAGAAGTGGTGGTCATCGAGAAATTAAGCGAATCCGGAGACATAAAATATTGGCGAGATGAGCAGGGAATTCATCATGTGCCCAAACGTGCTCTGGAGGATTTGATTATTAACACCTAATGCAAGAAAGTAAATTCGGATAAGTGTAGAAATATCGGTAGGGGCAGAAGCTTGAGGAGTTTATTCCTTCTGAAATGGAGAATAGGGGAGCGCCCACTTTGCGAAGTGGGCATCTCGCCGATTGGATGAAGTGGAGTGTGAGATTGTGGTTAGTACTATAGAAATTAAACGCAAGGCCATTGAAATGGGAGCGGATTTGGTCGGTATAACAGATTTACGGCGTGTTGATGGACTGCCCACTGTACCGCAGGGCCTCATGGAGCCATATACCCATGCTGTTGTGATTGCAGTTGCCATTTCTACCGACGTGTTTGAACAAATCACGAATGAACCAACCCAATTGTATCTTCATCATTATCAGGCTACGAATATACTGTTAGATGATATTAACCTACGTTTGCAAAGGGAAATCATTCGCGGAGGCTTCCGTGCTCTGGCCATCCCTGCTTCACAGGTTGTAGATAAGGTTAACATGATGGGGCATATATCTCATAAAGCCATGGCTAAAGCAGCCGGCCTCGGTTGGCAGGGGAAGAGTCTTTTGCTTGTTACACCAGAGTATGGCCCACGCGTGCGCTTAGCCACTTTAATGACTAATGCGCCCCTAGAGCCTGATCCTCTGCTGACTAATCGCTGTGGTACCTGCCAAGAATGCCAGAATGCTTGTCCAGCGGCCGCTATTAAAGGGGGTTCATGGGAGGATCATCCTCAAACAAGGGAAGAGGCCCTTCACTTTACACGATGTGTAGAAAAAGTAAAAGAAGACTTTGCCAAACGGCCTGAAATTGGCAAGCCTATCTGCGGGGTTTGTATTAGCGTCTGTCCTTGGGGGAAAAGGCAATTAGAATACTAAATCTATAATCCAGTGACGATCGTTTCAATCGATTTGCTGATTCTATTGGAGAGCGCCTGATATCCAGCCGAATTAGGGTGCAGGCCATCCTTGGCGATATAGCGACCTATATTGAATTTCAGCAGGTCGTGGGTGGGAATAAAAATCCCCTTCCCATCTTCTTCAACGAGCTGCTGAGTGTTGTAGTTCCAGGTGTTTAATAGTCTGGTATTTTCGACGTTGCTTACTATTTCGTATGGATTATAAAGCCCAAGAAAAATAACGATGGCATTCGGGTTGGCGGTTCTTAGCACCTTCAGCGTTTGTTTCAAATTGGCAAGATAGCTGTCCTGGCGCAGTTTAAATTGATCTTCTTTAGCGAGATCATTCAGAGAAAGAATGCTTTTGACATCATTACCGCCGATCGAGACTAAGATGAAATCCGCATCTGAGATTGTCTTATCAAGCCTTTTGGTTTGGAGCTGTTCGAGAAGGCCGAGGCTTTCTAGTCCGTCGATACCGGCGTTATTGACGAGGATCTCTTTAGAGGTGTCGTTTTTAAATGACTCTGGTAAATAGCTTGAGAACCCCTGGCCCTTTTCATCTCCAGTTCCCTTGGCAATAGAGTCTCCGAGGATGAGCAATTGAAACGAGTTGGCGGTTTTGGACGATAGTTTTGTTGACCCCACGGGAACCGGAGTAAGAGGCGCTTTGGCCGGGGGCTGAGGATTGACCGCCGTCGTGACCATGATCGCCTGATAGAAACCCATCGCTAAAACAATGAAGCCCACGCTAGCAATCGTGAGTATTGAGTACCACATGCTTTTTTTTATCACGTTAATTTCTCCTTAAGCAAGGATATCTTGTTTTGTAAAATAGACAAAGCTAATGACGACTGCAGCGATAGCCCAACCTAAAAGGACTGTGATCGAGAAGATCATATTCATCCCTTCGATCGGCTGGAACGACCCCGATAAATAATCAGTGAGTCGTAAATTGACCATGAACATGTAGCGTGTGATCTTCCAATCGGAGAGGAAATAGCTAATGAAATTACCCGCCACGAGAGTGGACATTATAATGCCTATCGAAGCGGCTGTGCTTTTTACGAGGATTGAGATCATAAGCGAGATACTGCCCACGACGAAGGAAACGAAAAAAGCTAAGGAATAAACCATCAGAGAATATTGCCATTGGGGGACATTAAGAACACTGGAGGAGTCTAATTTCCCCGCTAAGACCTTGAAACCTGTTGCTACCGGGGCTAGCCATCCTCCGAAACCAAAGAAGAAGCCTGAAATAAGCGCCGAGAGCACAAAAGCAAAGATGACAACCATAACTTCCAAGATTATCAGTGTTAAATATTTACTGAGCAGAATCTTCCACCTCGGCACGTTTCGGACAAGAAGCAGTTTGATGGTTCCGCTCGAGGATTCCCCTGACACCATATCAGCAGCCAACATAATAATCAAAAGAGGCAAGAACAAGAAAATGGATTGTTCCATGAATTTGGTCGTAAATTTCGCGGCCGACTGTTCCAGAGGGTTGATATTATTATCAAGGTTATATTGCAGTTGTTCCATCCTTACCCGAGTTGAAGCCTGACTTTTCTGATCCATATAAGGGCTGTCAAGCCTGTTTTTCATGTCGATTAGCTGCTGACCAGCCAACTTGCGCCAGTCATTGGTTGCTGTAATTCCCAGGCGTTGCGAGAGTTGAGCTTTGGTTCGGATTAAGGTTTGGTTTTGACCATAAGCAAAAACCGAGATCAGGACAATAAGAATTGCCAAAACAAACATAAGCCGTTTCTTGGCAATCATTTTGATGACTTCATTTTCAATCAGGCTAAACAATTTCATCACCTTCCGTAAGGTCTAAAAATAAATCTTCTAAAGTGTTTTGCTTTGTCGAGCAATAGGTGAGGGCGATGCCTTCACGTATAAATAATTCGTTGATTTTATCGAGAGGATTCTGGCTTAGGTTAGCGCTGATGGTATTCTTTTTTAACTGCACCGCTTCGATATTCCAATGTTTCTTGAGGAGCGCTATGGCGTTCTCAGGATCATCGACCTGCCACTCGATCCGATCATCATGTAAGATATCTTGGACATTGATAGTTTTGATGACGCTTCCTTGCTTGATGATGGAGACAACATCACACATTTGCTGAATTTCCAACAGTAAATGGCTCGATACGAAGACCGTCATACCTTCTTCATAGGCGAGTTTTCGGATCAGATTTCTAAACTCAGTCATCCCAGCAGGGTCGAGTCCATTCGTAGGTTCGTCAAGGATTAAAAGCTTGGGTTTGGACATGATAGCTTGGGCAATTCCTAAGCGTTGACGCATACCCAGAGAATAGGTGCTCACTTTATCATTGACCCGATGCTGGAGACCCACCATTTCCACAACGTCTTTAATCCGTTGCTGACTGATCGTTTTATCCATGGCAGCAAATTGTAACAAGTTTTCCATCCCGGTTAAGTATTTGTACATGTCGGGACTCTCAATAATGCACCCGACATTCGACAAGGCTTTGACAAAATCGTGGGCTACAGAATGGCCGCAGATGGTGACAGACCCTTTCGTCGGTTTGATTAAGCCGACAATCATGCGGATCGTCGTAGTTTTTCCAGCGCCATTTGGGCCTAAAAAACCAAAAATCTGGGATGGATAAAGCGTCAGGTTTACCCCTTTGACAATTTCTTTTCCTTTAATTGTTTTCCATAAATCGGTGAGTTCTAATACGGCAGTGTTTGACATAAATTCCCCTCTTTAGAACCATTATTATTGGATTAAGCATATATCTATTATAAACAAATTCTGCCTAATACGGAAGCAGCCCATTTCTACAAAGAATACCTAAATTTATTCGATTTTAATTTAAACATAATATAAAAAGACGCACTCGTAAAAAAATGCAAAAAAAATATGTATTGAAAGAGGTATAAATAATTAAAACTTTAGTAATATACAAGTCGAAAACAGGTTTTGCGAAAAAATATGCAGAATGGATTACTGAGGAGTTATCTGCCGATATTCTTGATGTTTCAGAGGTTACTACCAATATACTGACAGCTTATGATACCGTGATTTACGGTGGAGGTTTGTATGTTGTTGGTATCAATGGAGTAAAGTATATAAAACAAAACCTCAACAAACTTAATGATAAAAAAGTTATTGTTTTTGCTACGGGAGTGTCACCCTTTAGAGAAGAGGCGATAAGTGAAGTGAAAAATAAAAACTTTACTTCCGAGGAACAGAAACACATTCAGTTCTTTTATTTAAGGGGTGGCTTTGATTATAATAAATTAAAGACTTTTGATAAAGTGCTTATGACTTTACTAAAATGGAAGATAAAGTGGAAGATAAAACGGAAAAAGGAATTAACACCTGATGAAAGAGGTATGCTCGCCAGTTACGACCAGTCAGTAAATTTTACAAGAAAGAAAAATATTGATGAAATAATCGCTTATGTTAATTCATAACATTCTTATTAAACGTAGGATAGCCTGTTAACTGAGAGCTACGCATTATCTATAAACCCGGCACTTTTGATCTCCAATGATGGACAGCTAGTGCTTTAAATTCAAGTTCAACTGGGTTTGATATTAAAGGATTTACTATAAGTGGAAACAAGTTGGATACTGAATATGTAATGTACGAGAATAGCGGAAATGCGAATGGCATTACAGTTGTAAATGGTCTGCCTCTTTCGGACAATTTGAGAGTTGTTTTCAGTCCATTTGCTAACGGCATAGTCGTCTTTCCGAGTCTTGCTTAAGAAGACTCGTTTTTCGTGATTGTTCTTGATTATTCAAAGAGGTTTATATATAATTTGCAGTGGTGATTTAGCAAAGTGATATGGAGGGTACAGAAATGGGTAAAGCTTTGATTATCGGCGCTGGCGGAGTTGCCAGTGTAGCTATTCATAAATGTTGTCAGAATCCTG
>OMOF01000502.1 GCA_900290375.1 Candidatus Desulfosporosinus infrequens | reverse complement strand
CCGGCAATAAGGAGTCCGACGACGGGCGGAACAAAGGAAATGCTCCCGGGAATTTGACGATTTTTTGCATAGCCTATATCCCCATCTCGACAGATGCAGTCATTTAGATCGTCTTCGGCGCAGAGTAGTTTAATGGGAAGATCAGAGCTGGATACAACTTTAACCCCTTCGGTAATGCCTTCTTTGCGTAACAACTTGCGCATCGCTTTCGCGAGTGGATCCCCGCTGGTCTTGGATATGTCTGACACCCTATAGTTTTCCGCAGTCAGGCGGTTCCCAGCCCCCATACTCGAGATCAAAGGGATTTTGCGTAGCAAACATTCTTTAACTAAATTGACCTTACTAGAAACATTATCGATGGCATCGACTACATAGTCTAGCTTTCGGTCAAGTAGGCGTTCCGCATTAGCGGCTGTATAGAACTCCATAATCGTTTCGACGTTAGCCTCCGGATTGATCTCCAATATTCGTCGTTTCATGACCTCGACTTTAGCTTCGCCCACGGTGGAGAGGAGGGCATGTAATTGGCGGTTAATATTTGTTAAGCAAATATCATCATAGTCAACTAGGATCAGATGCCCAACAGCAGCACGGGCCAGAGCTTCCGCAGCGAATGAGCCTACCCCTCCAACCCCGAAAATTATGACCGTGCTCTCGCGAAGCTTTTCCAAACCACTGTTACCGATAAGAAGTTCAGTTCTTGAGAATATATGTTCCATCATGTCCTCCTATTATCAATGTAGGGGTACGACGTATCGTGCCTATACTTTATCATAACCCCGCTCAGGAGAATAGTAATGGTCATTTTGTTCCGTCACAAGGGCCTTATGCATTGAGCTCTACTGAATGTCGAAAATAGACTATAGATTATTCAAGGCAATTGGATTAGATATGGTATAATAATTTACCAGTAATTAATAAGGTTGTGATAAATTAGTGGACGCTGAAATGAAAGAGATTTTCGGGACAATCCTTATGAAATTAGATTCACTAGATCAGAAAGTAGATTCATTAGATCAGAAGGTAGATTCAGTGGACCAAAAAGTAACCAAAAACTCTATAGAGATAGAATCTATTAAGTCGGATATTAAAACAATCGCAGAAATCCAAAAAGCGCATATAGATCAAAATGAACGAGATCATGAAAAATTATTCACCTTCATAGATCATGAGATCGGTTTGCATTCAATTATTTTAAAAAAGCTATCGTCTGATGTTCGAGAAATAGAAAAAAATTAAGAAGTACTTGAAAGAGAAGTGCTAGGCATCAAAAGAAAGCTTGCGTGCCAGTAGTATGCAAGAGGGGACGGTTCTTGCTTGCATGCAAAACAGAACCGTCCCCTCTTGCATGCCCACTTACACGCAGCATGCTATATTTTCTTGCGTTTGGTGTAGCTGGTATGTAGCAATTCATGTGCTTTTTCTCCATAAGGTTCGCCCATGAAATCCTTATACAGAGCTTTGACAGCTGGGTTTTCGTGCGATTTGCGCAGGGGTTTGGAGCGGTCTTCTTGATAAATGGCGTTGGCACGAGCTTTAAGGATTTCAATATTGCCATGGTGATAGGGTTGTCCACCGCCGCCGATGCATCCTCCAGGGCAGGCCATGATCTCAATCACGTCATAATTAGCTTCCCCGGTTTGAATTTTTTCCAGAATGTAACGGGCATGACCCAGACCGTGGGTGACTGCAACCCGGAAATCGCGTCCACCGATCGAGATGACCGCTTCCTTAATTCCGTCCATTCCCCGCAGAGCTTCGAACTCCACTTTTTCCAGCGTCTCGCCGGTTAGCACTTCATAGGCCGTCCGTAGGGCCGCTTCAAGCACTCCACCTGTTGTTCCGAAAATCACGGAAGCACCAGTTGATTCCCCTAAGGGATGATCAAACTCTTCATCCTTGAGGTGAGTGAAGTGAATGCCAGCTTCCCGGATCATGCGCGATAGTTCTCGGGTAGTGATGACGATGTCCACATCCGGGGTTCCTTTGCCTTGTCCCAGCTCAGGGCGGGCCGCTTCATATTTTTTGGCTATGCATGGCATAACTGAGACAACGGTAATGTTCTTAGGATCGATATCGTAGGTCTTAGCATAATAGCTTTTAATTAAGACCCCTAGCATTTCGTGAGGAGATTTGCAAGTTGAAGGGATGTCCAACAAATCCGGAAATTGATGTTCAAAGAATTTGACCCAGGCAGGACAGCAACTAGTCAACATAGGTAACCGTCCACCGTGTTTTAGGCGGTGAACCAGCTCTGAGGCTTCTTCCATGATCGTCACATCCGCTGCGAAATCTGTATCAAAGACGCGGTCGAAGCCAAGTCGTCGTAAGGCTGCGGTCATTTTGCCAGTGACAATCGTACCTGGTTCTAAACCAAATCCCTCCCCGAGGGCAACCCGTACAGCCGGTGCCGTTTGCACAACAACAAAGCGTTTGGGATCACTAAGGGCTTTCCAAACCTTGTCCACTTGATCCAGTTCCATCAAAGCGCCAGTCGGGCAGACCGCTACACATTGCCCACAGAACGTGCAAGAGGTTTCGTGAAGGGGTAGATCAAAGGCGGTTTTAACTACTGTCTCAAAACCGCGCCCCACAGCAGAGTAGACACCGACGGTCTGGACCTCGTTACACATGGTTTCACAACGGCGGCAACGAATACATTTGTTAGGATCTCGGATAATGGCTAAACTGGATTTATCGATTTCATATTCGGATTCTTCCCCTTCGTAGGAGATATTGCGCACGCCCAAATCTGCAGCAAGAGCTTGCAGATCACAATCGAGATTTTTAGGACAGGTTAAACAAGATTTAGGATGGTCCGAGAGTAGGAGTTCCACCATTGCTCGTCTGCCCTGGATGGCGCGAGGGGTATCTGTTTTAACGATCATGCCGGGAGCTGCAGGAGTTGAACAGGCTGGGGCAAGATTACGTCGACCCTCAACTTCTACCACGCAGACACGGCAGGAAGCAATGTGGTTATTCATGTTCATTTCATGAAGGTTGAGGTAGCATAGGGTTGGAATGTCAATGTTTATGGTTCGGGCTGCGTCTAAAATAGACATTCCTTCTGGAACGGTAAGGGGAATATCGTTAATAATAAACTGTATATCCATAGAGTCCTCCTTTGGGGTAACTTAATGGTGGATAATAGCGCCAGTCACACGGCATTGTTCCATGCAAGCCCCGCATTTTAGGCAACGTTCTTCATCAATGACGTGTCGCTCTTTAGCTGTGCCAGTGATACAATTAGCGGGACAATGTTTTGTGCAAAGGGTACACCCTTTGCATTTTTCTGTAATCTGATATTTAAGCAAGCTCTTGCAAACTTTAGCTGGACAGGTTTTGTCTACCACATGGGCAAGATATTCAGCACGGAAATACTCAAGAGTGGAAAGGATTGGGTTGGGGGCAGTTTGCCCGAGCCCGCAAAGGGATGTGTCCTTGATGATTTTGCCCAGCTTCTCTAATTTATCTAAATCATCTTCGGTGCCTTTGCCTTCGGTAATTTTTGTCAAAATCTCGTGCAGGCGTTTGGTGCCGACACGGCAAGCAGTGCAACGACCACAGGATTCGTCGACTGTGAATTCGAGGAAGAACTTGGCGACATTCACCATACAATCATCTTCATCTAAGACAATGAGACCGCCAGAACCCATCATTGAGCCGATAGCAGCTAAGGATTCATAATCAATGGGGGTATCTAAATACTGAGTAGGAATACAGCCTCCAGAGGGTCCTCCGGTTTGGGCGGCTTTAAACGCTTTATCGTGCTTGATGCCGCCGCCCATGTTAAAGATAATTTGCCGGAGAGTTGTCCCCATGGGGACTTCCACAAGTCCGACATTCCTGACCTTACCAGCTAAAGCAAACACTTTTGTTCCTTTGCTTTTTTCCGAGCCGATTCCAGCAAACCAATCTGATCCCCTTAAAATAATGGGAGGGACATTCGCCAACGTTTCGACATTGTTAACGCATGTGGGTTTACCCCACAGACCCTTTTCGGC
>OMOF01000097.1 GCA_900290375.1 Candidatus Desulfosporosinus infrequens | reverse complement strand
ATAATCTCGTTATTAGAATTTTTCAATGGTTTTT
Source organism: Candidatus Desulfosporosinus infrequens (assembly GCA_900290375.1). Lineage (GTDB taxonomy): Bacteria > Bacillota > Desulfitobacteriia > Desulfitobacteriales > Desulfitobacteriaceae > Desulfosporosinus > Desulfosporosinus infrequens. Next base: position 9,773 of record OMOF01000097.1, on the reverse strand, counting down.
TTCTATGAATATTGTATTACTTCCTCTGGATAAAGTGTGATCTCCCCCGCTGCCGCATTAATTAGCCGGTAGCGAGTAGCTTAGTAAATTTCAGGAATTTACCCGTCGTCATTTGACTAGGGCTGGCATTTGGAGCTAGTTTAGATAGAGTTTAGTTTACTCAAATATATTAGTTTATGAGCGATCATCTTTTTGCTCTGGACAACTTTTCAGCAACGAAAGTTTATGCAAAACAAGTTTCACAGCAATGGCATCGTCCAGATAGCCAATTGGAAAAATGTAATCCGGTATGACGTCAGTAGGCAATATGAAATATAACAGTGCGCTGCCGAGTAAGGCACGATCGTGTGTCGTGGTGCTACTTAGACAATATAATTCATACATTTGATTTAAATCATCAATGAACGGACCTAATCCGCCTACCTGCTGAATCTTCTTCTGATAGTCCTCCCGAATAATTCGCTGCCCCTCTTCTGTTTGAGCATAATGTTCATAATTTGCTAATTTCTGCTCAACTTTATCTTTTGTATATTGCATATCCAGTAGATTAGCTGATGAAAGAATTCCTTGGATGGTCTCAACTGAGGCATGAATATCCGAATCGAATTCTTCTTTTTGTTGTCCAAATATATAGCCTGCTGCTTCAAAAAAGCGTTCAGCTGGTACGCCAAAGAACTCAGCAAATTGTTGTAAGTGTTTGGGTCTTGCTAATTGCTTGCCGCTGATGATACGTGAGATTGTTGCTATATCGATTCCAGTTTGGGTACTGAGTTTACGCATCGATAGGGAATGTTCTTTTAACAATACCTTCAACATGACTCCAAGTTGTAAATTATTCCTTTCATTACACATTATTGGTTTTTCCTTCCATAATTAGAATAAGATTTTGTTACTATTTTATCAACATAAGACTAAAGTACATGCGCAACTCCTCTTCTTCATTAATAAGATAAACAAAATACCGTTGAGGAGCGATAAAAATGGGTCTAAATAGCATGTTACTTATCTTTGCGATCGGATTAGCATCGAATCTTGACAATGCTGGAGTTGGCATTGCGTATGGCGTAAGAAAAGTTAGAATTCCATTGATACCTAACTTTATTATCGCGTTAATGGGTTTCTCATTAGCTCTCGTAGGTGGTCTTTTTGGAAATTTGATTTCTCTTTGGCTTACGCCGTTTACATGTCAATTAATTAGTATGATAGTACTTGTGAGCATCGGTGTTTATGTGTTAAGTCAACAATATCTAACTAATAAACAACCCGAGGCAGTCTATGTGTTTAATCAACAACGTTTAGCTAATGAAACCATGGAGCAACCTTCAGATAACTATTTTTTTCGTGTGTTGCGCAACCCAGAGGAAGCTGATATAGATAATTCTAAGTCAATAGGAATTTCTGAATCAGTAATACTGGGAATAGCTTTATCTATAAATAATTTGGCAGGTGGGTTTAGCGCTGGTGTCACACAACTTAATATTCTGGCAACTGCATCTGTTTCAGGATTATTCTCTTTCCTATGCACTGGTCTATGTGTCATCTTTGGATTAAAGTTTGCTGCTGGAAGATTAGGAGAAAAAGCAACCACAATCTCAGGTATTCTTCTCATTTTGGTAGGTATACATCAAGTAATAAGCTAGTATCAATTTTAATAAAGCAGGAGTGGTTATCCCTTCCTGCTTTACTTTTTACAATTTCAATTTGATGTTGTTCCGACTCTACATTTATCTAAGTTTTGATCGGTTAAGCACAGTGTACATATGCTGTATTGATATTCTCCTGGTTCCAAATTTAGAAGCAAGGACCAGAAAAATCCGAAATATCCGTTAATTAGTTTATTGACAAAGGAGAGGACTACATATGTGTGAAATTTAAAATAGATATTAACCATGGTTAGAAAGGGGTGAAGGAGATGTTTGGAGAATTTGTTGTCGCCAGTATTGCACTCTCCGTTCTGAAGGGATTCTCTTTACTGGTCTCGTATATCAACAATAATGCCTTTCCTCAGCCTTTAAGTAAGCAGGATGAAGCTCATTATCTTAAGATTCTCAGTGAGAGTAAAACAGAACCTTTTACACTGACCCGCGAGGTAGAGAAAGCGCGCAATATTTTAGTGGAACACAATTTGCGCTTGGTGGCCCATCTGGTTAAGAAATATGATGGGACGGAGGAAGACGTTGAAGACTTAATTTCCATCGGTACGATTGGACTGATCAAAGGAATTAATACCTTTGATCCGAGTAAAGGCATTAAGCTTGCTAGCTATGCTGGAAGATGCATTGAAAACGAAATTCTTATGTATTTCCGAGCCAAAAGAAAATCAAAGGGGGAAATTTCCATCTATGATCCAATTGGTATGGATAAAGAGGGCAATGCGATTTCGCTCATCGAAGTTCTGGTTTCAAATGAGGAGGATATTTCCTTAAAGATCATAAATGAATCAGAACGAAAGGCCTTGTTTGAGCTCATAAAAAAATTAAACCACAAAGAAAAATTGGTAATCCAATTACGATATGGGTTAATGAACAGTCAGAAACGGACGCAGTTGGAGATAGCCAAGATCATGGATATTTCACGTTCTTATGTTTCTCGCATTGAAAAAAAAGCTCTTCAGAAATTAATGGAAGACATGGGTAAGTAACTCAGAGTAAATATAATTTTTAAAGCTTATCCTTAATGGCTTTGTGGATATAATTGGGATATTTATTATCGCAAAGTTTAGACTTATTTTTTAATCGCAGCGGAAAAACAAAGAATTTAACCCCCAGCTTCATTGGATTATGCAATAAAATTGCAACCTTTTCTGATATAAGTTACCAGTGTTAAACATGGCCATATGGAGAATATAAATTCATACGTTTGACGTTTGACAAGTCATACGTTTGACATATCAGCGAAAATCAATTACACAATTTTAAGGAGGGTAACAATCATGGCAGGAGAGAGAAATACTAATACACCCGCAGTTCAAGGGGCTTCACAGCAATTAGATCAATTCAAGTATGAGGTAGCAAACGAAATGGGTCTTCAACTCGGTGGCGACCGTACGAGTCGTGAAAATGGCTCCGTAGGTGGTCAAATGACCAAACGAATGATTCAATATGCAGAGGAACACCTTAAAGGTGGTAGCAAAATTTAATACCACAGTTCGCAAAGAAGAGGGATAGCCATCCCTCTTCTTACTTTAATTGGGCTTAGAGTACCTCTCTTGGCCCATTGTTGTATCCCCGCTTTTTAACCATTTTGAACCCTTGCCTAATTCCGCTGTCGCAACTATGGTTGATGATCTTGCTCATCGTACGGGACTAAACGTTGGTGCTGTATATATTTAATACTACTAACATAATTATCGGCAACCTAGGCAACTTACCCCTTCAGCCCTTGCTGGGCCTGCCTTTCAGCGGTTGCCGACGTCGGCAACCGTCGGCAACTTTCTGAGACTGTCGGCAACTTTTCATCCTATGGAACATTTCCATCGGCAACCACCATCGATGCGTTGCTTACTGTTCACTACAAAGCCCATAGCGGACTGCACTTGCCGATTTCTAATCCTTCCCTATCGCTACTAAAACTGCCTTCATTGTAGCGAATCGGTCAGCCCCGGCCAGTAACGCAACCCCAGTAGGAGCAGACGCACCACCAACCCGGTACATAGTCCTTGCACTGGCTTATTGGAAAAAACAAATATAAAAATTTTCTTCTTTATGCTTACAATGGAAATACAGAATAACTGGCAATACTTAGATGTATACTATCCAGGACCACAAACAAGATGAAATGACAAGGAAGGTGAGTTTATTAAAGCAACAGGTATCGTAAGAAGAATTGATGACCTCGGTCGTGTCGTTATTCCAAAGGAAATCCGGCGGACTCTTCGTATTCGAGAAGGAGATCCATTGGAGATCTTTGTAGATCGGGATGGGGAAGTCGTCCTAAAGAAATATTCCCCCATCAGGGAAATGGGAGAATTTGCAAAAGAGTATGCCGATTCGCTTTTCGAAGCAACTGGCCATATTACTTGTATCTCAGATCGTGATACGATTATCGCAGTGTCAGGTGCATCAAAAAAGGAGTATTTGAATAAAGCGCTAAGGCCTGCTATAGAACAAGCCATGAAGGAAAAGAAAACCATTCATATCGACATCGCCGGGGAGCATGCCCTATGTAATAATTGCCCAGAAAATGAAGGAGAGGACAAATGTAATTATACATGCGAAGTCATTGCCCCAGTTATTTCGCAGGGAGACCCTATTGGTGCCGTGATGCTCATCTCTAAAGAATCTAATATCAAGATGGGTGAATTGGAGATAAAATTAGTCGAAACTGCCGCCGGATTTTTGGCAAAGCAGATGGAACACTAACCTTGAATGCAGATGTGACAAACGATCGTCATCCAGTTAAATCAGTCTGTTTTTACCTTTCAGATTGACAAATGAACCCAATTAACCCAAACATATAGGATATAAATACAAAATATAAGCCATGCGAGGGAAATCGGCGCATGGCTTATATTATAATACGTATTATTAATATTGAAAACCAATTGCTGGGCAGTTGGATGCCACGCCAACCGCTTGCATTAATTCTTCAAGCATTTTTTCAAAGAACTCATCCTTTTCAATTACTGCTTTAGATTGATCCAATTTATTACATCTCCCTTGATATTTTCTTGATATAGTTAGTTTTCCTAATGTAATGTTTCCTCAATATGACAACCTATCTAACTATGTTGGTGCGTTTGAGCTCTATATTATTGACTGATTATGGCTTTTTCCTTGTTGCCATGAGTGGTTTCTAGTCATCAGATAATTCACTCCTCATAAATACAATCCACATATTTCCTCCTAAGATAGTGCGAATAATCTAAATAAAAACAAAAAAGCCAGACCATTCAAACAATCTGGCCTTCATGATGGAAAGAAGATTTCGTTAACTTCTAAAACAAGATCAAAGCCACGTAGGAAACTGTATTTTCACCATTGTTATAGGGTATTCCCAAATCTTTTAGCAAAGCCATTACGTCAATTCCATTCGCTTCAACGGACGACACGGCTTTATCAGGAAACCGACATTCTACTCCCACAATATAGGCACATTTGTCACAATAAGTACAGTTACCTGCATTCAAGGGAAGCACTTCTTTAAAGTCGTAATTATTCTCCATACATTCAAGCATCTTCCTGAATACTTTCGTATGATTCGCCTTTCCTTCTAGCATGCCTTCCCAGTCAAAAGAATCTTCTATGGAATGGACTGTCTGCAATAAAAGACCCTGCTTAAATCCCAAGGCCCGCTCTCTTAAAACATTAATAGCACCCACAGCAGGAGGACACATCCAATTTCTATTGTAAGATCCACACGAATTCTGTTCACAAAGCTTCCTTAGCTCCTCATTAAACGTGATTTTAGAGACTTCAACGATTGAAGCATGTGCTGCATTTAGAGCATAGGCGTCCTTGACTAAACTGCTGAAAGTCGATTCCATAATATTACCACCTTTCTACTTTGCTACGCTAATACTAGACTGTTGAGGCAATGCCAAACCTACACTAAGCATAAAATATAATGACGTAAACCCCGGCACAATTTGCCGGGGTTTTATTTGTCAATGCACGCTTTTCTTAAGCGCTTACGTTCTCAACACAGCAGGTCAAATTTCAAAACATTTCTTTACTCATTCTGTCAATTTCCTCACTTGTAGTCTCGTATACGCCCGGGAAGGAAGCGATATTTAAACCCTGACTTAAGTTTGGAATAAAGTATAATTTCCCACATTCTTTACAGGCAATTTCTACATATTTTGCTATTTCTCCGCGTGACCAGCTAGGGTGATCGACTTTACCGCTGTCGATATCTCCCATGAAGGAGATTTTTCCGCCATATTTCTTGATCAGTTCAGGAACGTTGTTCGTTGTCATAGCTCCTTGCCAGATGTCTATTCTCATTTCAATCATAAAGGGGACAAAGGTAGCTGCATAGGAATCGCTGTGGTGAACAATGAGTTCGACTCCGTTGTCCTTCCAGAATCCATATACTATTTTATAAGCCGGTAAAAAGAACTCTTCAAACATGGCAGGAGAAATCAATGTCGAAATTTGGCTGCCCCAGTCATCGTGATGAAAAAGGGCATCGGGATGAATGTGAGCAATCACTTCTTTAGCATAGGCTAACTCGTACTCTACAACATAATCGATGAGTTCCTGCATTGCTTCTGGTTCTTCGTAAAGAGCCATTAAGGCATCTTCAATACCCATCAGGTGATGCGTCATTTCAAAGATACCCGGTGCACAGAAAGCTGTTACGAACTCGTCATTGCGGTCAACAGAATTGGCATGTGCTATCGCTGCAGCCCATTCTTCGTCAGTATAAAAAACAGAAGGCGCTTTTACAGATTCTTTCCATTTTGTAATGTCTTTCAACGCCTTGTGTTCTTCGTCGTGTACAGGGAACGAACCTATTTGGTCTTCGGGCCACCTGAAGGTAATACCCCATTTATTTTTAACTTCCGTACCGGGAGCCGGTGCTAAAGGAAGATCCATTGGAGCTTCCATGATTAAGTTTAAAAACTCATATTGGTTTACAAACCTGTCAGGATTTCCACCCTTAATTGTTTCCATTAAGTTCTGTCTCTTCGTTAACATGAGAATCCGTCCTCCTTCTATGTGGTTTATAAAGATTTCACTAATTCAACCGCTTTGACAGCAGCACTGCCGGCATCGGGAGCAAAACCATCGGCGCCGATCTCATTGGCGTATTCCTGGGTTACAGGCGCGCCACCGACGATGACCCTGAATCCGGTCAAACCGCTGGCTTTGATCGTTTGAACGGTTTCCTTCATCGCCGTCATTGTTGTTGTAAGAAGTCCTGAACATCCTACGATGGTTACGTTTTTACTTTCTTTGATGGCCTCAATAAATTTAGCTGGCGATACGTCTACGCCAAGGTCTACCACATCAAATCCGGCACTTTCGATCATCATTGCAACAAGGTTTTTGCCGATGTCATGAAGATCGCCTTGGACAGTACCGATAATACAGGTACCTTTAGACGATGAGGTATCGCCAACGAGAAGTGGTCTTAGTACATCAACACCCTTGGTCATGGCTTTAGCCGCCATCAGCATTTCAGGTACGAAAATTTCTCCTTTGGAAAATTGGTCACCGACGACGCCCATGGAGTCAATCATAGCCTGGAGAATGTCTTTCGCTTCACTTCCTTCATCCAATGCTTCCTGTACCAGAGCTGGAACGAGTTTGGCTTTTCCTGCTTCTAACCTAGCTTTTACTTCTTCAATTTTAGACATTATTTTGTCCTCCTCATTATTTGATTTTATTACGGTCATTATTTTTTTTGACCAAATAGTTTTGCTCGGTAGGCTCCGATGTATTCCATACAGCACTCGTCTTTACCTAAGAGCGCTTCAGTCGCAAAGATCATGCCCATCAAATCTTGGTTAGTCGGGGCGAGGATCGCACTGTCCATTCCCGCGTTGATCGCCAGTACGGTGAAAGCCTGGTTGACCATTTTTCTGACGGGAAGATTAAATGAAATATTGCTGAAGCCTCCTGTCACATGAATTTCCGGATACTGAGCTTTGATTTCTTTGATCACGTCAACCACCATATTAATGCCATCTTCAGAGGTACAGAGCATTTCTACCAACGGATCGATGTGCAAGCGTGACGGGGCAATATTATACGTTTTTGCCTTTATCATGATCTCTGCAAACACTTTCAGACGTTCTTGGGCTGTCTTGGGAATTCCGGTATCATCGCATAAGAGGGCAACGCATTCCCATTTGGTATCAGCGATTATGGGGAACACGACTTCGATCTTGTTGCCTTCACCGGATACCGAATTTATCAGACCTGGCTTTTTGCAGAACTTAATTGCTTCTACGCATGTTTGTATATGGGGACTGTCTATAGCTATAGGTGTATCGGTAACCTCCTGAACCAAGTCGATAAGCCACTTCATGGTTTCGAGTTCAAGGCTGTCTTCAACGGATGCACATACATCAATGAAGGCTGCTCCAGCATCGGACTGAATTTTAGCTAGATTGCGAATAAAGTCTGCATCCTTTACAGCGATTGCCTTAGCTACGGAAGGAATTGCACCGTTGATTTTTTCGCCAATGATTATCATTTTACTTTGCCTCCCTGTAACTTCTTTTGTTTATTTCCGCCATGCTACCCATTATAATGGTCATGATTACATTAGCTTTTTACTTGTGCTCAGTAGTTTAGTTCCCTAAAATCTTAGTTCGCTGTAATTATCGGTCTTATATAAGCGTACTCTATTTTTTCCATTCTGACTTTGGGCAATTTTACGAAGTAATCAGTTTGCAAAGTGCATGATGCACCTTGCATTGAACAGCTACATGAAGATCATTTGGAAAAAGTCAGTATAGTAATAATAAAAATGGAACGCAACGAAACTAAAGTTTCATTACATTCCATTTTTACTACAATAATATAATTGCATCAGGGTAAGTTAATTTTCAAAAACTCCAAAATTTTATAGGACAGATAAAGCTCAAATAAAACATCACCATTATTCAAATCGACATTCAAAATTTCTTCAATTTTTTCAAGACGGTGAAACATGGTATTGCGATGGATATTCAAGCTGTCAGATGTATCCTTAACGTTTTTAAATTTTCGGAGATAAGTATAAAAGCTGCGGGCATAATCCGTGCGGCTTTTTTTATCATATTCAATGAGTTTGATCAAGGAAGGATGTATAAATTTTTGTATTTTTTTGTTATCAGCATTGACATTGATTAAAGCGAAGAAAAGATAATCTTCATATCGAAAAAAATGACTGTCCTTCTTGAGGATATTTCCTAACTTCAGTGCCTCGACGGACTCCAGGTAACGTTCCCTTACTTCTGCTAAGTTAGAAAAAGAACGACTGATCCCTGCCTTTATATTATTGTTTTCAATAAAATCTTTAAACGACTTTGTTTCTACCTCCAGAAAATGCCTTTCATTTTCATAACTAGCGAGTATGACAACATTTCGATCATATATAACAACTTTTGCGTTAGCAAATTTATTTTCAACTTCATGCCTCATGAACGGAAGGGTTGATTTAGATGGGTCCAAATTCTCTATATCCATGCTAATAAGAGACAGCCTCTTTTTTAACTTTAGACTCAATATTCTCATTCGTTCATCAATTACTAGTTCGTCCTCTAACTTGCCGTCCAGCAAATCATACAGAAAGCTTTGATGCAGCAGTCCCTGAGAATAATGACTATATTTATTTTTTTGCAATTCGATTGAAAATGCATCACAAAGGATGGAGATGATCTCCTTATCGCTTTCTTTAAAATCCCGCTCATGGGCACAAACCGCCATAAAGGCTACATTCCTACTGTTAATACAAATCTTGTTGATAATTCTGGGATATTTGCAGTACGGATCCATCCAGTCAAAAGGAACTTCATTATTTGTTATCTGTTCAAACAGTTTACTCTTTACATAATAGGAATAGGTCTGAAAGTTAAAATTCTTTTTCAGCATCAGCTCATTCCAGACTGGGTCGTCCGTTACGCTTGTTTCACCGGTATATGAAAGAAGTTTTACACTGAAGTCCGTTATGGTAAAAGGGTTGCCCAGTAGCTCATACCCGAGATCGACAAGGGCTTGCAGTCCTGACTCTTTACTCAGCATTTTGATGAGCCGGAGTGAATAATCGGAATGAAGCAAATTTTGATCCATAATGGGCCTCCTCTCCAAGGCCATGTGCATCACAGCAATTTAGCCTTT
>OMOF01000203.1 GCA_900290375.1 Candidatus Desulfosporosinus infrequens | reverse complement strand
CCTTCAGCAGTTCTACTTAATTAAAACATCAGCCTCTGATGTCTTAAATTGACACTTAGTAGCAGTCCGACCGCTGCCATGTTTGACCACATAGCACTTCCACCATAGCTAATCAGCGGGAGTGGGATACCCGTTACGGGCATAATCCCAGAGGTCATGCCTACATTGACCAGAATATGAAAGGTAAACATCGATACCACACCCGTGGCGATTAACATTCCGTACGTATCCCGCGCTTTTAAGGCGATACTAATGCTGCGTAAAATAAAGATCAAAAAGAGGAACAGCAACGTAATTGTCCCGATAAAGCCGAACTCTTCCCCAACCACCGAAAAGATAAAGTCTGTGTGATGCTCCGGCAGAAAGTTCAACTGGCCCTGTGTCCCCATTCGGTACCCTTTTCCCCATAACCCTCCCGATCCGATAGCCCAAATCGATTGAATAATATGGTAGCCATCCCCAGACATGTCGGCAGCCGGATTTACAAAGATGACGAGCCGCTTTAATTGATAATCTTGCATGGGAAGGGGGAGGCCTTGGGCCCAATGTAGCCAACCTGGCAAGTTTGTCGCGAAGTGGAGCGACAGCGCTACCCCAATGATGCCAACCCCGCAGAGTAACAAACCTCCGAATTTCCAGGGATTTGCTCCAGCCACAAACATCATACCTATAAATATGGCCGCAAAAACCAAGGCGGTTCCTAAGTCAGGTTGCTTCAAGATGAACAGCATGGGCAAAAGCACAAATAAAAACGGTAATACGAAATCCCTATAGTTATTGAGCTTTCCTTTCCGATACGTTAAAAAATCAGCGAGGGTAATTATAATAAAGATTTTGGCAAATTCAGAGGGTTGGATACTCACGCTTGATGTAATCTGAATCCACCGGGTTGCCCCTTTGGCCGAGTTGCCAATAAAGATAACCGCTAACAGCAAGATTAGATTAAGGGTGTAAATCCACCATCGCAAACGGCGCCATTTTTGATAATCGATCACTGCGAGGACCGTTGCAATCGAAATTCCACTCATAATCCAATAGGCTTGCTCCTTGACATAGTGTAGAGGACTTGATTTATCCACATTAATTGAAGCCGTACTTAAGATGATAAGACTGGCTACTAATAACAAAAACGTAAATAAGATGAATAAAAAATCTAAATTTCTTAATGTTCGTTTATCCAAGATGATAAATTCCCCTCTGGTTATCTACTTCCAAGACACCGACTTCAATAAAACTCAGAATAAAAGTCCGTGTACCGTATTCTAAGTATACTCAGCAGAATACTTGTCTATTATAACACATCTATAACTTATGCCAAAGCGCCATGGCCGAGGGTCGTGGGTCGAAATAAACGTCACAATATCTTCATATAATGGTCACGTTTTCATAGTAATTAGTGGGTATACTAAGTAAAAGTATGTCTCTCATGGGGGATGATCATCTTGATGAAAGGGCTAGCCTTATATTGCCTATTCGTATTTGTGATATTGTTTTTCAATTATGGTGCTCATCTTGGAGATGAGAAAGATTGACCAACAGCTGCGTCTAAATAAGGCGTCTTCTTTTTGCTTCGCTAAAGACCTCTATCAATCAGTGTGCTATAATCATTCAGGGGTGAGAAAGTGAAACGAAAAACATTGTATTGGATGATTATAGCCATCTCGCTATGCACCATGATATTTTACTTAACATCGTCATCACACGGCACATTTATTGCGACAGAACATATGTTCCATAAGTATAACGTTTTCGCCAGGAAATCTGCACATATCTTGATCTTCGGTCTGATTGCCGTAGCAGTACAAAGAACATTAAAAGAAAAGAAATTTTCATATCTGATTGCCTGGATTTTTGCTACAACATACGGAGCGTTTGATGAATTTCATCAGATGTTTGTACCGAATAGGACTCCGCTATTGTCTGATGTGGGCTTGGATTCGACTGGTGCATTAATTGCCTTGGTAATTCTGTTTTTGATGTTAAATTCTTTCAGATGTAAAGAATTAACCTTTTCTAAAGACCAATTATAGCCTTGATTCCCGTGAAAAATTATACCTGCAAATTGAATTACGAATCATTATTTTTTCCCGTATTTACAGTGTTTTTCCTTGTAGGTATAAAAAAATGCGGGATTTTAGGTTATAGGTATAAGTGTAAGTGTAAGTGTAAGTGTAAGTGTAAGTGTATACCTACTAAAAAGGGGCGTCTCGCCATAGAAATCACGTTTCTATGGCGAGATAGCCCCTTCTTAACTGTACTTGTAAATATAAATAAAGAACAACATTCTAACCACCATCCTCTTAGAGGAGTGGGTAGTTTATGTCTTGGTCGCATAATCCCGCTTCATCTTTACGACTGGAATATTGGCAACCAAAGCCACTTCGTTATCATCCTGTAATAGATTGAACTCTAGTGCTGCTTCGTCAATCTCCATATAGTTAGATATAACTTTGATTAGATCTTCCCTTAATCTATTAAGCATGGCAGGCGAAATGCTGGCACGATCATGTACCAGAACGAGCCGAAGGCGTTCTTTGGCCACCGTCTTGCTCGAGGCACTTTCCTTGCCTAGCATTCGGCTGATAAATTCTAACAAGGACGATTCCCCCTCTCAGTACCGAACGGTTAGCGAATACCAACGAGTTTCTTTAGTTTATCAAAAATTCCTAAGGGAACATCAAGATTCATCAGGGTTACTTCTTCCCCTTTAATCCGCCTGGTAATTCGCCGATAGGCCTCTCCAGCTTTTGATGCCTGATCCATTACAGCAGGTTCGCCGCGGTTCGTAGAAATCACGATACTTTCGTCTTCTGGGACGACACCGATAAGTTCGATGGCCAAGATATCCAAGATATCTGAAATATCCATCATGTCCCCACGTTTTACCATTTCCGGACGAATTCGGTTGATGATTAACTTCGGGTTCCTCAACTCCGCCGCTTCCAAGAGGCCAATAATCCGGTCCGCATCACGCACTGCACTTACTTCCGGCGTGCAAACGACAATCGCCCGGTCTGCGCCGGCAATCGCATTGCGAAAGCCTTGTTCGATTCCTGCTGGACAATCAATGATCGCATAATCAAATTCTTCTTTCAGTTCTGTGGCTAAAGTTCTCATCTGCTCGGGGCTAACAGCTGATTTGTCCTTTGTTTGGGCGGCTGGAAGCAAAAAAAGATTCTCAAAACGTTTATCTTTAATGAGTGCTTGTTTTAAACGACAATTTCCACTGGTTACATCCACTAGATCGTAAACAATGCGGTTTTCCAGTCCCATCACCACATCGAGATTCCGCAAACCAATATCCGTATCAACAAGGACGACCTTATGCCCTGCGGCAGCCAGCCCTGTGCCAATATTTGCAGATGTTGTCGTCTTGCCTACCCCCCCTTTTCCGGAGGTTACAACGATTATTTCACCCATATTTAGACCTACCTTTCCACTTAGACTTATTCTGCACTAACGATCCTTGCCGCGCCTGCTATTCATACCAGACATCTCTACAATCAATTGGTCATCTTTGATTCTGGCGATTTCTGGACCCCGCCCGCTGGCTTCCTCATCCGGTGCCCTAGTCACCAAATCCGCAATGCGCAATTGGGTAGGGGCCAAATGATAAGCGCTCACTGAGGCTCTCCGTTCACCCGTCGCTCCAGCGTGGGCAACCCCCCGCAGGGAACCTAAAACGACAATGTTACCGGTTGCGATAATTTCCGCCCCGGGATTAACGTCACCCAGCACCACAACATGACCCTCAAATTGCACGCTCTTTCCGGAACGAAGTGTGCGTTCCACAAAGAGACAGCTTCCCTCCACCATCCCTTCCTCCCGAAGTCGGGTTTCTTTATCCTCTGTATAGGCTTGGACCTTCCCGGGCACATAAACTTCTTCCGTAGTCAACCATCCGGAAAATTCCAGATGATGTTGTCTTAGGACTGTAACTAACATAACGTGTTCGTCCTCGGCGTATTCCTTTGTCCCTGCATAACACCGGACGTTCGCGCCTTGTAGGAATTGAACAGAATCCTTCAATAGCTTATCGAGTTCATTCATCAGCAATCCGAAGTCCGCAACTGGATCAAGGTACAGGACCAAGCCATCGCGGGTTCCCTTAAGTGCCACATGTTCTGTCCGTGTCAACCTGCACAATCCCCCATCGTTTGTCTTATTAAATGCTCTCTATAAATTCTACAAGCCTGTCCCAATTCCCTTTTTACAATTTGAAAAAACGAGGACGAATTTCCTCGTTTTTCAGCCTCCATTCGTGGACTTCCAACCAAAATACTTCATAAAGGCCGCCTCAGCGACTTTACCTGCCGTGTCTCCACCATGACTTCCAAATTCCACAACCCCAGCAAAAGCAATCTGCGGGTGATCGTAAGGAGCAAAGGCTACAAATACACCATTATAGATCTCGCCGGAAATCGTGTCTTTGGACCCGATCTGAGCGGTTCCTGTTTTAGCGCCTCCAGAAAATTCCGGCAGATCATAGGACATGAAATTAGCCGTCCCTTCACCACTCGTTACGGCGGCCATCCCTTTTTTGACCGTATCCAGTACATCTGGAGAAACCGATACTGTATTTAGAACCTTAGGTTGGTTCTGCAAAGCTACCTTCCCCGTGATGGGATCCAACAGTTTATCGACCACATACGGACGATAATGTTTTCCGCCGTTCACCAACGTAGCTACGTAATTGGCTAGTTGCAGTGGAGTGTAGTCGTTATACCCTTGCCCAATGGCATTGTTGTAACTATCATACACCTTCCAGTCAACATTTTCACTAACCGCTTGCTTGTACCAAACGCCAACCTGATAAATCTCTGAGTCTTTTGCCATTTGCAACTTCTGCTTAGCTTTGGCATCCGCGGCCTGCGCAAGTTTTGGGGCATAGTCACTTTCAATGGTTGCCAGCTTTTTATCACGTAGCTTTTCATAAGTAGGGCCATAATTGGCTTTCTTCCAGGCTGGTGAAGGTGCGAGTCCCTTGGCTTCTCCAGGCAAATCAACGTTAGTGTCCACCCCTAACCCAAATTCATGAGCGATCTGACCGATCGTTTCCGGGTTGGCTTCAAAAGCTCGGCGACCCATCACTTCAAAATAAATGTCGGAAGATAAGGCCAAGGCTCGATAAAGATTCACCAGGCCAAAATTATTGCCGCCCCATTCTACAAACCCTTGTTGCTGAGAAGCAAGATTTCCCAAAGAAGACAGTACATCATTAATCCGTTCTTCCGGTGTCGTCACATTAAGTTGCAAGGCCGACATCGCTGTCACCATTTTAAAAACTGATCCCGGCGGGTAGACGCCGGTTATGGCCCGATTAAGAGAAGCTGCTTCTTTATTAACGAAATATTTATCCGCCATTTCCTGTGAAATATCGCCAATTAAATCGTTCGGGTCCATCCC
>OMOF01000704.1 GCA_900290375.1 Candidatus Desulfosporosinus infrequens | reverse complement strand
CCCCTACGCCTTCAGGCTAGGGGAGGAATGCTGTTACGCATACCCTAACCAGCCGTCCTCCTCTCCGTTAATAGACTTTTTCTTTTCTCGATTAGTTTGAATGACTTACAGTTTACACTGCCTTTGTTGACCTTCGTTCCGTCTAAAGTTCTGATATCGAAGAAGCCACTATTTCTCCTGCCAAAGATGTAATAAAGCTTACTTTGGTATTGAATCTTATCAAACAACCTAAATCCTTTTACCTCGAACTGAGCTTGATTTAACTTTTTAATACCACCTTTCAAGATATTCGCTTTGTGAATCTGCCTATTGTGACATCTGACCTTTTTTGAAAAGTAGAAATAATCCAATCGTTTTGCTTGGGGATTACTACTAATACACAGTGCATCAACCCGATGTTCTTTTGGAAGTTCGTTTCTGATCCGTGTATTTTTAGTAATATAGCCATAGGTCAAACTTACCTTATGATACAATTCTTTGAGTTTGTTGTAGAAACTCCATCGCATAATTCCCATAAAGACAGCATCTTTAAACCCTTGACCTCGCTTTAGATTTAAGTTCAACTTACCTTTATGGTAGTCATTATGGCATTCTTCACAAAGTGTGATCAAGTTACTGGGACAGTTCCCACCTGTTTTCCTGCTCTCGATGTGATGCACATTTAATATCTTGTTCTTGCAACCTTTTTTACCATGACACTTATGACTATCTCTGAATAACACATACTCTCTAACATTCCAAAAATCCATCATCTCACCTTGTTGATAATCTGTGCCAGATATATTAGGGTTTTTGATCTTTTGTATATCAAAACTCGCTACCTCAACTATCACCTTCGAGATTGGTAATATCTTATAGACATTACCAACGACAGTTAAATGAGTTTGGATTTTGTTTTCAATGGAAGGGGCTAACCATCCTTTGTTTTTGCTCTTAACTCGGTTTAAGAATCTTGGTTTGCGGTATCTCAATCTATTTCTTCTCGTTCGTCTATTTTGTCTGCGAGTTGATAGTAGATCAACGATATCGCTTCGTAATTGAACTTCTGCTGAGTAGAGTTCTTTGCTTTCAGTTGTTGCCGACAAGCCAATTACTTTACTTCCTGCATCAACGCCAAGAGTAATTTCCTGCTTGTATCCACTTGAACCATACAATAACTGAATCGTAAACGGTTCGATCTTAATTACATTTGCCTTGTTTGCTTTCAATAATCTTCTTGCTTTAGAAGCAGAACACGGCATAAGTGGTTTGCCAGATCGGTTTAAAATGTAGACTAACATAGAGCCTACCTCCTTTCAGAGTTAAAAATCCTTAGACAATGTTATATAGGTTTGTCATGTCTAGCACACTGTTCCGTACCACACAGAACTGTTTAATACTAAACCATAGAGCCGTAGATTAGGAAAAACGTCCACGGGTATGATGACTTATATAACGTAGCAAGTTAATGCTTAGTCTAGTCAATATGT
>OMOF01000045.1 GCA_900290375.1 Candidatus Desulfosporosinus infrequens | reverse complement strand
TGCTTCAAGAACACTATATAACTGCCCTGCCACTTCACGAGCAACAAAAATCCTACAATCACCGATTCTTTGGATCATGTTTGAGATTATATTACGCACTTCCGAAATAGACGAGCTTTTTAGCAGCGAAAATGTAAATTCTTCGGTTACGTCCCATGAGTTATTCGTAAAATTTTGAGTAAAAACCCTGATCACACCTTCTTCTTTTAACGAAGAAGTGAGGCCCTCTGAATTTAGAAATACTGAGATAGACTTCATATCAATCCCTCCCATTTTTTCGAAGTATCTCCCGGTGGTTCGCCTTTGCTATTCAGCCCACAACCGTTAGTAGAACAGCCATAAAATAAAAAATTAACGCGCTGCTTATTTAGACACAGATAAAGAAAAAGACAAAGAGAGCCCTTAACTTTAATAATTAAGGGCTCTCTAAAACACACTTTTCCGCTCCAAATCACCTATGATTTGGTGCCCGGTTATGAAATTGTACTTTCTTCTATGAATCTAAATCACTTTAGCACACTTATACTCTTATAACTGAATCCCATTAATCACAGGCACATACACGCAAGTATGTGCAAGCAAGAACCGTCCCCAGTTGCATGTATGAAGTTGTACTGTTACCGTTGCACTAATTAAAGATGCATAACTCCCAATCCCACACGAGCGTGTTCCAATAAGGGATGGAGAGAAGAACGCCCATAAATTGCTACGGCAAGCCAGTCAGAATCCGTCACTATCCCAATTTTCAAAGCAAAACTAGCATTGCTATTAGTATGAATAAAAATACTGTTGCTAGCTTCCAAGGTGGCATGGATTAACGCGTGTATCTTCCGATCTTCTTTGGGAATGACACCTGTGTTAAAAGCTGTCGACATAACAGAATTCGTTAGTTTTCCGGTATGTTGAAGATTTGCTACGGTCCCTCCAAGTTCCGTCACACCGCAACGGAAATTATGCGATTCCATAAGAGATTTCTTAAGCTTATCCTCTTCCTCTCTTGTCTCTGACAAGGCTAGTAATATTGCTGACCGTTCTAAGGAAGGTTTCACTTTTTCCGTACTAGGACCTTTCAAGGTATGCCCTCCCTCCAGCAGCAACACAGAAAAAACCGCCAGATATCGTACAGACATCCCGACGGCTTCGTTGCCGAATGTTTATCACTAAGTGATATTCACTATAATACCTGATAAGTTGCCGTTTGTCACTAGCTAAGATAGGCCTAATGGATCGAAATATTGTATACATGTCGCTGATGAATAGTGGTTTATTTTCCCCTCCTAACGTGCTCTAATCTTTCGTTGCACCAAGCTCATCGTCTGGTTAAACTCTTCCATTCTTAAAAGTTTCGCACTCCCGGCAAATACTATAGCTCCGATAACTGTTCCTGTAACCAAAACGATCAACGAAGCCAGCACCCGAACCCCAATCAATGGAGTCAGCCATTCAATCCAAGCCCAGATTACGGCCGCCATCAGAAGTGACGCAACCGTGGATTTTAGACCTGTCCAAAACATATTCCAACCGTCCATTTGCCCTAACCGTTTGCGCAACACATAAAATAAAAGCAACATATTGACAAAAGCAGAAATGGTGTCCGCAAAGGCCAGTCCTCCCACCGCGAGGGGTCGAATTAGTAAAAACATGGCCAAAATATCAATCGCCATCGCAATAATACCCAAGATAACTGGTGTCCAAGTATCCTGGAGGGCATAAAACGCCCGTGGGAGAATCTGAATCACGGACTGCGAAGAAATCCCTATCGCAAAATACAGCAGCGGAATCGCCGTGGTTAATGTGTCTTGACCCGTAAAGTGCCCATGTTGAAACAAAAGTCGAATCAGTGGATAGCGCAAAACAATCATACCAACCGAAATCGGCAAAGTAATGAAAACAACCATGCGAATAGCTTGGGAGATCGTGTGACGGAGTTTATCCCATTGTTGCAAAGCCGCCTGCTCCGTCATCGTTGGAAATGTGGCCACTGCAATGGCTAAAGCAAAAATTCCCACCGGTACCTGGAAAAGACGAGAAGAATACCAAAGCGCGGAGATACTTCCTGGAGACAGTGATGACCCAAAGTTATTATTGACTGCAATCTGGATTTGATTCAAGGAATAACTAATAATAATAGGTACGGCCAAAGCCCCGATCCGTCGAACGCCAGGATTGTGCCAGTCGATGAGCGGGTGGTAACGTACCCCGACCTTCCGCAAAGCAGGAATTTGAACTGCAAAATTTACGATTGCCCCAACAACCACCCCGACGGCAAACCCAGAAATGCTATCGGGTTTGGCCGGATTCGCTAGAATCGTTCCGAAAAAAATAATGCACGCATTATATAGAACAGTTCCCAAAGCAGAAGGCCAGAAAATTTTGTAGGAATTCAAAACTCCCATAGTCATCCCACTGAAAGCCATAAACAGGGGCTGCATCAAGAGAATTCGTGTCAATTGGGTCGCCAGAACGATATTCTCTGGTTTAAACCCTGGGACCATCAGCCTAAGAAACTGGGGAGTGAAGAAAAGGCCCACCAAAACTAAAGTTCCCAGAGTAAGAAAAATTAGATTAGCGACCGAACTCACCACCCGCCAGCCCTCATCCTCATTCCCTTTGGCAATATATTCGGAAAACACAGGAATGAAAGCGGCGCTCAAAACCCCACCTACCAGCAACCAATATAATAAATCCGGAAGAATAAACGCAGTATTATAAGCATCCGTGATCCTACTCTGACCATAGAAACCAGCAATTAGGGTTTCGCGCAGAAATCCTAAAACCCGTGAGGCTAATTGAGCCCCCATTAAAAATCCAGCCGCTTTCAAAAGTGTTCGGTTGGTTGATGACATTCCAGCTAACCCCTTCTCTATCGCCTAATCCACCTTCCGCATTATAGCATTTTTCTGAGGACGGTAAAAGGGGGAGGAACCGTGCAAGCGGATGCAATCGGGATGCAATCGGGGACGGTTCTTGCTTGCATGGTTAACATTCTGTCTGCACGCCACTCCTTGCTTGCTTGCTTGCTTGCTTGCTTGCTTGCCTTGCTTGCTTGCCTTGCTTGCTTGCCTTCCTTACCTTCCTTACCGCACAAATCCGCCGAAGTACTCTCTTAGAGACAATTCATGAATTGCCCCACATCTCTCTAACTTAGGTTGGTTATGTTTTAGATTTCAAATAATCAGCTAAGATCTCCGCTACGGCGTCTGCCGCGCCGTTGGCTTCAGCTAACGTATTATTTTGGCTCCCAAATTCTAACAACAACCCGCCGTCAGAAAGATGTTGATTATACCGTGCATCGTCAGCATAGCTTATTTTCGCTGAAAAGAGCCCCGGATATTTCTTTTCCCCTAAGGCCATGAGTTCTTTGGCCAATGCCTCATTCTTTTGCCAGTGGGGATTCATCTTCCCTATAATCACCAACACCTGGGTTACCTGTTGTCCCTTCACTAGGACCGTTCGCTTTGGAACTCCCGAAGGGAACCCATCTCTATGAATGTCTAATAGAATCTTCATATTAGGATAATCTGCAATCATTTGTGTCGCTGTCTTTACAGACTTACTATACGCTTTCATGAAGTCTACGGCATCATGTATTTGCAACGAGTGAACAGAACCAATTCCATCTTTTTCAAGGTCTTTCTTTAATGTCTCTCCAACCGTAACGACATCTCCGTTTTCCCCTGTCCGTCGCTCAGGCCCTCCGTCCCCAGCATAACATTCACTGTTGTGAGTATTATAAATTCCTACCATAATTCCTTTCGCACCCGGGACTGGTACTGGCGCCGGTACTGAAGGAATCACAGCCTCATTTCCAGCAGCTTTTTGAGCGTCACTTGCGATTGGTTCAAGAATAGGCCCCTCAAACTCCGGATCATTAGGGTTATAAGCCCACGCTAACCAGACCGGGCCTTGTGGAGGAGGAGAAAAATAACCCAAAAAAAATGTCCGTGGATCTGCAACATTGACACCTGTTAATAAAAACATACCGACAGCGGCCTCTTGATTCCTGGTTAAATCCAAACGTGCGCGCTCTGGCTGAGAATAGCCTGGAGCCCCTTCCATTAAAATGGACTCGAACGGAAAGGACTGTTGGGCCAGAAAACCGACCAACTGACAAGAACTTCCGCTGTGGATGGCATAAATCAAACCTAAAGTTATTAGGCTACACACAAATCCCAGAAGAAGCCCTCGCGCCCATTCTCTAACTCTCCACATTCGAAAATTTTTCTTTTGACGCTGATAAAAATCTTCCCGTAACAAAGGACTTGCCCCCCTTCTCTTTAATGAAGAAGTATGAGGGACAAGTCCAGGCTAGAACATATTAACAACATTTTTCGTACAAAAATATTGACTCTGAACGCCTATTGAAATAATCTAACGAAGCGTGGTTGGAACAAAACTATCAACAATCCCAATGACTATCGAGGCCAATAAAGCGCCGATAATAGAAACACTAATATAACCAGGAACAATAAACTGACTGAAGTAAATTACCACTGCAGCCGTAATGAATCCAACTGCACCCCGTCCCGTCCGAGTAATTTTGTCTCCAAATGCCTTTTCAATGGCATAACCCAGTAACGAGATCACTACTGCAGCAACCAATGCTCCGGTAAGACCTGCCACGCGAAGACCCGGAACGATATAACTTACCAAAAGCAATACCACAGCCGAAACGACAAACCGAACGATCATTCCTAACATCATTTGTACCCTCCAATCATTTTGTTTCAAATTCGCTGTATTTGTAAAGTGTGTCACATACTAGCATAGTATAAACATAAATTTCGAAATTTATTAAAATTATTTTTATCTGGTTTTCCTTGATTAATTCCTTACCTAATGTTATAGTGTAGTTTGTGTAATGAGAGAAGAACATTAGCAACCAAAGGGGGTGACTATTAGTGCCAAACATTAAATCCGCCATCAAAAGAGTCGAGTTAGGAAAAGTTCGCATGCTTAAGAATGCCGCTGCTAAATCTTTCTTACGGACGACACTTCGCCGTTTTGAAGAATCAATCAGCACAGATTCAGAGACTGCAGCACTCGCTTTGAAAAAGGCTACTCGTGCTTTGGATAAAGCCTCCTCCAAGGGTTTGATTCATAAGAACCTAGCAGCTCGTAAAAAATCCCGCCTTACCAAAAGACTCAATAAACATTTTGCTAAAGTTGGATAATGAGCACAAAAAAAGCGACAAATTGTCGCTTTTTTTGTGCTCATTTTTTCTCTATGATTTTCATTAAAAGCATTTTACCGCTTTCTCATGGACCACTGTCTCATTAAGCACAAGACATTTGTTGAAATTACCTCAAATTACAGAAATATTCTGCAGCTTTGGAAGGAAATTGATATAGAGTTATAGAATTAAGAAAAACAACTACTTATACAACTTCCTTATTTTCGAAAACAAATTATTTTGAAAAGGAGAGAAAAAATGTTTTCCAATGAAAATAAAATAAAACTTTCTATTCTTGTTTTAAATTTATTTGTTCTAAACATCTTAGCCGTTCAACCAGTACAAGCATTTGATGGTGGAACAGAATATGTAGCTGTTATTTCTAACAGCGTTCTCCCTGATACAACCTCAGCCGCCACCACAGCCTTAGCGACCATCAATGGAGGAACAGAGGTCTTTGCTGATTTTGCCACCGCTGGAGTAACGAAAGCTGTGGCAGGTAACAAAACTGCCTATAATACGGCTATCGCCTCCGCACTAAAGACGAAAGGTTCCAGCTTGACCCTGGCAGAAGTGCAAACCAAAGTCGAAGCCGTCAATGCTGCTGTAGCAGCCGCTACAGTAGCCGCCTTAGCGGCAATCAATGGCGGATCCGAGGTCTTTGCTGATTTCGCCACCGCCGGGGTGACGAAAGCTGTCGCAGGCAAGAAAGCTGCCTATGATACGGCTATTGCCACTGCACTAAAGACTAAAGGCTCTAGCTTAACCTTGGCGGAAGTGCAAACCCAAATCGGAGCCATCAATGCCGTAGCTGCCGCAACAGCTTTAGCTGCAATCAATAGCGGATCCGAGGTCTTTGCTGATTTCTCAACGGCTGGGGTTTCGAAAGCTGTCACAAGTAACAAAGTTGCCTATGATGCAGCCATTGCCACTGCTAAAATGTTTAAATGTTCCGACTTAACACTGGAGGAAGTACAAACCCAAGTTGTAGGTGTCAACGGTACAGCTACAACGGCCTCTTTATCGGCGATCAATGCAGGAACTGAAGTCTTTGCTGATTTCTCGAATGCTGGTGTTTCGAAAGCTATAGCAGGCAATAAAGCTGGCTATGATACTGCGATTATCTCTGCTCGAAAGTCTAAACGTTCCGATTTAACATTGGCAGAAGTGCAGACCCAAGTAGATGCTGTCAATACAGCTGCCGCTACAGCCGCATTAACAGCAATCAATCTCGGAACTGAGGTCTTTGCTGATTTCTCAACTGCCAGTATTTCGAAGGCTATTGGAGCAGACAAAGCAGCCTATGATACTGCCATCGCCTCTGCTAAAATGACTAAAGGTTCTGATTTAACACAGGCTGAAGTACAGACACAAATTGATGTCATCAACACAGCTGCCGCCGAAACCTCACTAACGGCCATTAATGCTGGCTCAGAGGTCTCTGCTGATTTCTCAACCGCCGGTGTTGCGAAAGCTATTGGAGCAAACAAAGCGACCTATGATGCTGCTATTGCCGCTGCTAAAAATTCTAAACATTCCGACTTAACCTTGGCGGAAGTGCAAACCCAAGTAGATGCTGTTAATACAGCTGCCGCTACAGACTCCTTAGCGATAATCAACGCTGGAACGGAAGCCTCTACTGATTTTTCCATAGCTGGGGTTACCAACGCCGTCGCAGGTAACCTCGCTGGCTACAATACAGCTATTGCCTCTGCAATCATGACAAAAGGCTCCAACTTAACTCTGGCTGAAGTACAAACGCAAGTTAACGCCGTTAATACTGCTACCTCCTCAGCCGCCTTGGCGGCAATCAACGCTGGAACTGAAGTCTTTGCTGATTTTGCAACCGCTGGAGTTAAAACACCAGTAACCGGTAACCTTGCTGGCTATGACACAGCTATTGCCTCTGCCGTCATGACGAAAGGTTCAAGCTTAACCCTAGCGGAAGTGCAAAAACAAGTTGACGCCGTTAACTCTGCTACCATCGCAGCCTCCTTAGCGGCAATCAATGCTGGAACTGAAGTTTTCGCTGATTTTGCAACCGCTGGAGTTAAAACACCTGTAGTTTCTAACCTAGCTGGCTATGATACAACAATTGCCACTGCCATCAAAACGACAGGTTCCAGCTTAACCCTATCGGAAGTTCAAAAACAAATTGACGCTGTTAATGCTGCTACCTCCGCCGCCTCCTTAGCGGCAATTAATGCTGGAACTGAAGTCTTTGCTGATTTTGCAACCGCTGGGGTTACCAAAGCTGTTGCAGTACACAACGTTGACTATGATGCAGCTATCGCCACAGCGATCAATACAAAAGGTTCCAGCTTAACCCTGGCTGAAGTTCAAACTCAAGTAACCGCCGTAAATTCAGCCGCCGCCACAACCTCCTTAGCGGCGATCAACGCCGGAACTGAGCTCTTTGCTGATTTTTCATTGGCTGGGATTACCAAAGCTGTCGTAGCTAACAAAGCTGGCTATGATACTGCTATTTCCTCTGCCATAATGACTAAAACTTCCAGCTTGTCACTGGCGGAAGTGCAAACCCAAGTGGACACCGTAAATATTGCTGCCGCCACAACCTCCTTAGCGGCAATCAACGCCGGAACTGAAGTCTTTGTAGATTTTTCAACGGCTGGAATTAGTAAAGCTGCAGTAGCTTACAAAACCAGCTATGATACTGCCATTGCCTCTGCCATAATGACGAAAGGTTCAAGCTTAACCCTGGCCGAATTACAAACCCAAATAAGTGCCGTCAATACTGCTGCAACCACAGCCTCATTAGTGGCAATCAATGCCGGAACCGAGATCTTTGCTGATTTTTCGACGGCAGGAGTTACCAAGGCAGTTGTAAGTAACAAAACTGGCTATGATGCCGCTATAGCTACTGCACTAGTGACGAAAGGGGCCAGCTTAACGCTGCAGGAAGTGCAAACCCAAGTAAATAATGTAAATACAGCTGTTGCCAATGCCTCATTAGCAGCAATCAATACTAGAACTGAAACCTTTGCTAATTTTTCAACTGCTGGCATCACAAAAGCTGTCGTAAGATTCAAAATCAACTATGATAACGCCATTGCCGCTGCCATCAAGACGAAAGGTTCCAGTTTGACACTAGCGGAAGTACAAAAACAGATAGAGAACTATAATGCTGAAGTTGCTAAAACTGCCTTGATGGCAATCAATGGAGAAGTAAATCCCTTTGCCAATTTTGCGAAAGCTGGTGTAACGGGGGCTGTTCTAAAAAACAAGATTGCCTATGACAATTCTATATCTACTGCAATCAAGACAAAAGGTTCCAATTTAACACTAGCGGAAGTACAAACTCAAGTAAATAATGTGAACGGCACATCTGTCATAACTGCGTTAACGGCCATCAATGGAGGAATCGATGTCTTTTCAGATTTTGCAACTGCTGGTATAACGGGAGCTGTTCTAAACCATAAGATTGCCTATGATAATGCTATAGCTACTGCAGTCAACCTTAAAGATTCTGACTTGACACTGATGGAAGTTCAAAAACAAGTAGATGGTATAAATACCGGCGGTGCCTCAACCGCCTTATCGGCCATCAATGGAGGCAGAGACGTCTTTGCAGATTTTGTAACTGCGGGTGTAACGGGAGCTGTTCTAAAACATAAGATTGCCTATGATAATGCTATAGACGATGCAATAATTATTAAAGCTTCTAGCTTAACCCTACCAGAGGTGCAAACACAAGTAGATGACGTAAATGCGACAGGTACCACGACTGCATTAACGGCCATCAATGGAGGAACGGATATCTTTGCAGATTTTGCAACTGCTGGTGTAACGGGAGCTGTTCTAAGAAACAAGATTGCCTATGATAATTCTATATATACTGCACTCAAGACGAAAGGTTCCCACTTAACCCTAGCCGAAGTGCAAGCTAAAGTAAATGCTGTCAACTCTACTGCTCAACATTAAAAGCTATTCATCCCACATAGGGGTACCCTGAAAACTTATACTTTCTGAAACGTTAAAAAAGAGCCTTAAGGCTCTTTTTTAGATCTATCTTACTTTAAAAACTTAATGATCATCATTTCTAGTAATAACCCAGGATCTCCGCCCCCGGTCTTTAACGCCAAGTCCGTGTTTAGGCACTCGAACAACGCCCTGGATAGTTGTTCATTGGATAACCGTGAGGATTGTTGCCATACCTTTTGTGCTTCATAAGGTGATATCCCTAATGCGGAAGGGGCCTCTGCCCCATTTCCGCCCCGCCTACGCAAGGCATTACAGCCCAAAAGAAGCCTGACCTGGCGAACTAGCAACGCTAAGACCTTCAAGGGATGCTCTACACGCAACACATCCTGTAAGGTCTGTAGCGCTTTTGCTGTAGATCGACCAGCCACTGCATCCAAAAGATCAAAGATACTGGCCTCAAGCGTACGGATCGTAATGGCTTTAATGTCTTCCGTCGTTATCTTTTGGCGATCTCCAATAAAAATCACAAGCTTATCTAATTCCTGACTTAAAACACCAGCATGATGTCCAGCCCATTCAATAAATAGAGTTGCGACTTGAGTATCCATCGATTTTCCTCTTGCCTTTAATTCTGACTGGGTCCAGGCAAGCCATTCCTGCGGTCGCTTCGGAGCGCAAAATTCTAAGATCTCCCCGGCCCGATCTAAGGCCTTATAAAATTTTCTGCCTTTATGTACGCTTTCAGCTCTAAACAAAAGACAGGTCAAAAGATTCGGGTTAGAAAAGTAGTCCAAGAACGGCTCTAAGTCCGCCGTTTGCCCGTCTTGGAAATAGGTTACCTCCTCAACGACGACCAGGCGATTAGCAAAAAAAGACATCGTATTAGCCCGCTCTACAATGCTGGCTGGAGACAACTCCTTTGCGGAAACTGTTTCGATCCCGCTTCCAGAAGGATCCATCATGAAATAGAACGACTTAAGGACCCGCAAAGCCTCTTGAATCAAAAAGCGATCCTCACCATACCACAAGTAAACGGGTGAAATCTTCTTCTGTGCTACACTTTCTTTAATTCGTTCAATTTCACGCATCCTAGCTCACCCCCTGGGCTTATTTTAAAGGAGACCTCCTGAAAAAGCCAGCAAACTTTATTGCGCGCCAAAAAAAGCCCTCCACGGGTTGTGGAGGAGCAAAAGAAAGAGGAGGAGAAAAGAGATGTTCCATGTTATTGTTACCCCCAGTTTCCTTTTTATACATACCAAAGGTAATTTCTAGAAAATATTTTAATAAATTTTTCAGCTCTACATTAACGACCCGGGATAATTTCCGCGCCATGTTCTCCTAGCAAAAGCCGTACCGTGCCGTGTTCATCCGTCCTATAAACCGGAATCTGGCGTTCTTCCCAATACTTCAAAACTTCCGGCGAAGGGTGTCCAAAGGTGTTTTTCCCCACTGAGATCCAAACCGCCTGGGGATGAATAGCATCCAGCCAAGGTCTAACCAGAGAGAATTGGCTGCCGTGATGCGGCTCCTTAAAAAGGTCGTTTTCTAAATCGACACCCGTCTCAGCAATCTCCTCCATTTCTTCTTGCTCCATATCCCCCGTCAGTAAAACGCTTTGCCCTAAATAGTTAAGCTTTAGCACCAAGGAATTATTGTTTGGGTCTGAATGCGTCCCCGCCAAAACCCGATACGGACCCAGCACGTCCAGCCAGGCCCCCGAATCAAGATCTATCCGGTCTCCCGCTTGAAGTATTCGTAATCCCTCGGTCTTATTTATTAGTTCAATAGGCAATCCTTCCTGCCATTCTTTATTTTCCAACCGCTCTTCCACAGCAGGCACTCCTACCCAGTCTGTCGGAATATTAGCTAAGACTGCCCGTGCCCCACCAATATGATCCTGATGTTCATGGGTAATCAGCAACGCCTCCAAATGCCCAGTCCCTCTCTCCAGTAAATACGGCAGAACGATGCGCTCCCCGGCATCGAACCGTTCGCTACGTGGTCCTGTATCAATCAAAATGGCATGCTTCTGAGGCGTACGAATTAATATTGAATCCCCTTGCCCCACATCGATCATAACCACCTCCAGATCGTTCTGCGAATTCCATGGACTCCACAACAAAAGAACGATCAGCAGGATGCCGCCCCAACGAACAAGTAACCTTTTGCTAACCATTGAACTCCTAGACATTTTCAAGCCCAAACATTGCGCAGTTCGCCGAATTCCCAAAGGACATCGTTTCAGCAACCTGGCAGCAATTGCTCTTAACCCTCTGTCAAGATGCAGCAGCTTCCCCTTAACGATAAATAGCACGCGCTCTTTCCCCCACAGAGCGACTCCAATTCCGCCATACCAAATTAACCAAAAGAAGGGGCCTGGGTTTAACACCCAGACATCAGCGTAAGGGAATTCAGCCAACAGCTTTAAAATTGAATTTGTTCCGGCTAAAAGCCACAAGCTCACCTGAAACAAAGGAGCCGATAGCACCCCCGAGAAAGAAAGCATGACCCCAATGAGACCCACCTCGAGCACACTGCCTAAAATAAAAAGGATAAAGACATTTGCCAGAAATCCGATCAAAGACAACCGATGAAAAGCCGAGATCAACAACGGAAGCGTCGCAACTTGTGCGGCTAATGTGCCGGCTACAACAAAACGAAGCAGATTCGGAAGACGTTCAAATAACTTCCCCTTCAAAATCCGAGGGGTGAGGACAACAATTCCCCAGGCAGCTGCAAAGGAAAGTTGAAAGCCAAGATCCCGAATGATTAAAGGATTCTGAATAAATAGGCCGACCGCTGCCAAGAACAACCAGCGTAACGTAGCCACGTGCCCTCGCCCCAACCGCCCCAGGAGAACAACAATCCCTAAAACAGTCGCTCTAACAATCGAGGCATTTCCCCCACAAAGTGCAGCATAAAGCAAAAGCGCCAAAATTGTCCCGCCGATCCGAATTTGCTTAGGAAAAAAGCTCAGCAACAGCCAGGAAAGACCCAACACAAAAGCCACATTGGAGCCTGACGCGGCAAAAACGTGAAGCACGCCAGTCACTTTATAGCGTTCTTGCACTGAATCAGGAATACGACTGGAATCTCCAAAGAAGATCCCCTCTAATACCCCCGTTTCCTCTGGATCCCAAGCTTGAAGCCGACTTCGAACCAGCTGCCGAATCTTCCAGGTTAGACTTGGCTCCCCAGCTGAAAGCAATATTACATCCCCTTGCGCGCTAAGCGTACCGCTTAACCCTCTAGCTCCATCATAAAGGCGCAAGTCAAAGGCACCGGGCGTTCCCAGTGATTTAGGCCTTTCTAAGTGTGCTTGGAAACTTACACGGTCTCCAGGCAAGACCCGCTTCCACTCTCCCGGAATTTGTCCCGATTTATCGGTATAAACAGTCAGCCTATAGGTCTGACCGTATAATTCTTTCTTCAATCCATCGCCAGTGTTCTTCCGCGCGACGGCTTCAGTTCTCACGTCTTCGACACATACTAGCCCCACGCCCTTATCCTCTGCGATATTCCAATCCTTCAAAAGACCGACAATTTCAGCATGGTCCAAGGTAAGAGGGGTAGGCAGAGAACAATCCGCAAGAGCTCCATATCCAAAGCCAAGCAAGAGACTTGCTCCTAGCAAAAGAATCTCAGGGCGAAACACCCGGCCAAAGAAATCACGGGGTCGCCATAATAGCAGACGTACCCCCAGCAACACGAGAACTCCAAAAACCCAAAGGCGGGGCGGTTCTGGCAAAGACGCTCCACTGAGGCCCCCGATCAAAAGGGCTGTCGCTCGCCCAATCCAGGGGTCTTTCATGGGCTAACCGTCACTTGTGAAGCCATTTTTTCAAATAGTTTAGCACCGATCCCCGAAACATTTTCTAAATCTTCTGGCCGGGCAAATGGCCCGTGTTCTGTCCGATATTGAAAAATACGTTGCGCTAACGTCGGGCCGACACCGGACAGCTTATCCAACTCAGCTACTCCAGCGCTATTAATATTAATTTTTCCTCCTACTGACGCAGAACTAACGCTACCATTGTTGACTGATCCAGAACCCATTGATCCTGATCCAGCGCCTGCCCCATTTAATGAGCTACCATTATTTCCAGGGTTACTACTCACGGCATTCGTTGGATTACCAACCACTGCCGACTCCGGAGAAAGGGGAGAACTTTTGAATGGTACAGAAACCTTTTGTCCATCTTTGAGTTTTTCAGCAGGATTCATACTCTCTAGATTAGCCTCCGGCAAGGGACAGACCTGCTTCAAGGCATCATCCAGACGAGCATCCGCTGCCAAGTGAACAAGCCCCGGTTTCTCAACCGCTCCAGCAACGTAAACGACAATCTCTCGGCTAGAAACCGTTTTCTGAAGATAGGCATTGGACCCATGAGGTAGAAATAGCTTCCAAATAGCAAAAATCACGAGGCCTATGAGCACAAACCACCAAACATAGCGAAGCTTACGTTCCATTCGTAGCTTCTCCTTCCTTTTCTATATTTTCTCAAATCTATCTCTTCGCTAAATAAACAACTTACGACTTAGCCTTTTGCTCAGATCATCCTACGCTATTAAATTAAATTATATTTCATTTCGCTTTTTCCCTTCTTTTTCCTGCTGCAAAGTCTGATTTATCCTGTCGAATTCGGTGTTCTCATGGAGATCATCGGAAGTTTTAAACATCAAAATAGCTCAACTATCAAATATACTGATTGCTGAGCCATAGCTATCTCGTATGCAAAATGTTTCAAATGGTGGCCCTTATGATGACATAATACAGAAAGTAGGTACCGAGCGTAACATCCCAGTCGTCGACCTCAAGCCAATATGGCAAAACCCTGACAATATAGGTACTGCTGGACAAAATACATTTAACGGAATAAGTAATAGTTTAAACCCGAACGATTCTGGCATGGATTTAATCGCTCAAGAAATATATAAAAAAATCGAATCCATCTTATTAAAGAAATTTGATTCAGTTTAACCCCGACGCTGTATGACACGCGCGCAAAAAGGCGCGCAAGGACGCAAAAGGGGACGGTTCTTGTTTGCATGTAATGCAAACAAGAACCGTCCCCTTTTGCGTTCCTGACACGCGCCCTTTTGCGTTCAAAAGGCAGTGCACACGAATGCGCACTACCTCCTATGTGCCAAAATTCCCTTCCTCGTCGCCATCCTTGACAACTAGACGCTTAGACTAGACCATCCCTGGTCATCGGATGTCTTATCTGGTAGGCACCCCACTCCCCAAAGTCAAGAGCTTGAACGGTTGGATTGCTCTACGTCGTAAGACCGAGCGCTGTTTCTCACAAATCCCTCATAATAACTCCCTATAGCAAACGTGCCGCCCGTGTTGCGAGTTCACTTCGTTCCCCGTGAATCAGGCGAACCTGACCATAGAAGGATTGGCCATTTAAACGTGAAGCGACGTAGGCTAACCCGTTACTCTCCTTATCCAGATAAGGATGATCAATTTGATCCGGATCCCCACAAAGGACAATCTTCGTCCCCTCACCAGCTCGTGTAATAATCGTCTTTACTTCATGTGCAGAAAGATTCTGAGCCTCATCAATAATCATGAATTGATCAGGAATACTTCGACCTCGAATATAGGTGAGCACTTCAATTTCCAACTGCCTCTTCTTAATTAAAAGGTCAATGGCACTGTCAATAATAGATTCGCCGTTTTTCTCCCGCTCTTTCTCCTTCCGCGGTCGAAGTAAATATTCAAGATTATCATAAATAGGTTGCATATAAGGGCGAACCTTCTGATCCTTCTCCCCCGGAAGAAAGCCAATATCCTTACCAAAAGGGACAATTGGCCGAGCGCAAAGCATCCTAATATATTGTTCCTTATGAACTGTTTGTTCCAGACCACTTGCTAAAGCAAGTAGAGTTTTTCCAGTGCCTGCCGGACCCATCAGATTAACCAAACTGATCTCAGGATTATTGAGCATTTCCAAAGCCCAAGACTGCTCCATGTTCTTAGGTCTAATATCCCAAGAAACGTGACTTTTCCCCAATTGATAGACTAATCTCTTCCCATCGGGAGACGAAACGAGAGGCAGGACAGAGCCATCACTCAAAACTGCTTTGACGCAGCGATTTGGTAGCAATGGAACCTGTATGGGAATAAACATATTTTGGTATAGTGCATCAACTTCGGCATCTGCGATCTGCAATATCAAAATCTCATCCATAATCGGGGGCAGCGCCACTTTGTCATTATAGTAATCTTCTGTTATAATCCCCAAAGCGTCCGCTTTAACACGCATGGCAATATCTTTTGTCACCAAAACGACAACTCGTTTTTCCTCACGTGCTAAATTCAAAGAAACTGCTAGAATTCGATTGTCCGCCAAAGTTAGGTCCGAGTTTACCGGCAATATTTCATTAGAGTAATGATTCAGCTCGACCCGGACCTTTCCTCCGTTCGGTAAGAGAACCCCCTGAGACAGTTGACCATTACTCCGTAAGCGATCAAGCTGGCGAATGACCTCTCTGGCTACTCTTCCAACGTTTTCCAGGAGACGTTTCTTACTTTCTATTTCCTCTAAAACCACATAGGGAATAATTACATCATTATCTTGGAACTGAAATAGCGCGTTAGGGTCATGCAGTAAAACGCTAGAATCGAGCACATATACTTTTTGCAAAAATATAACACTCCCTTTTCTGCTACTCTTTTAACAGCATATTCCAAATCATCCCAATTATCTTCTACGTGGCAACCCGTTACTAAACCCGATCTCTTAATACTATATTCCGGACCTAGCTATCCATTCTTCAAGCATAACTCGACTTTCATCCTAAGGTTCGCCAATCCCCCGATCTGACTCTTTTTTTCAAATTCCTCTTCATTCACTTTCTTATCCACTAATTGACGTATTA
Organism: Candidatus Desulfosporosinus infrequens; assembly: GCA_900290375.1. Taxonomy (GTDB): domain Bacteria; phylum Bacillota; class Desulfitobacteriia; order Desulfitobacteriales; family Desulfitobacteriaceae; genus Desulfosporosinus; species Desulfosporosinus infrequens. The sequence goes on along the minus strand of OMOF01000045.1, from coordinate 3,168 downwards.
ATTTTAGTAAAATTATATCACGAGTATGTAAAAAGATACTCACCAATTATGTTAACATAATGTTAATTAGTTTTCAGTCCTTTTTTTGGACAAAATGCACGATAGTGCAAAAGGGGACGGTTCTTAGTTGCATATAATGCAACTAAGAACCGTCCCCTTTTGCACTCTAATCTCTCTAGTTCAGACGGCGCACATGAAATGTGCCGTCTCCCTAACAATCCGTTCCCCGACCTTCTCCGACCCCAGCCCGGGACGCAGTGTGACACAGCGCGACGTCTTTACGTAAGCAGAATAGCAAACTTCCGTTCTAACGACCGACCCCAGACACGGGGCAGCGCACAGGACGTGCGCTGCCGGCCATGCGACAAGGATGTCGCTTTGGCCGAAACACTCACTCGTGTTTCGCCCCGCTCCCCAAAGCCGGGAGCTTGAACGGTTAGTTTGCTCTGCGTCGTAAGCACCGAGCGCTGTGTCACACCAGTCCCTCTCAAGTCCCTCTTATTTAACCACCAAGTTAACTAACTTACCTGGAACCGTAATGACCTTGACAATGGCTTTTCCTTGGGTCCATTCAACCACCTTGGGCTGAGCAAGCACCATTTTTTCCAACTCTGCCTTGGATATATCAGCGGGCACAATAACTCGATCACGGACTTTGCCATTGACCTGCAGAATAACGGTCATCTCATCTTGGACGAGAGCGGCTTCATCCACTTCGGGCCAAGGCTGTTTGTGAATACTCTCCGTATGTCCGATTTCTCGCCACAGTTCTTCCGTAATATGCGGCGCAAAGGGAGCCAGGAGTATGAGGATCGCTTCAACAGCCTCTCTTCCGACCGCAGCAACTGCCGTTGGCTGCTCCTTATAGATGTACACAGCATTGACCCATTCCATGATGGTACTGATCGCCGTATTAAAATTATAGCGCGTCCCGATGTCAATCGTCACTCTCTGAATTGCCGTGTGAGTGTGGCGACGTAGTTCTTTACTGACTGCATCTAGGTTACCCCAATCGCCCACTAGGTCTGTTGAAACTAATGTATGACTTCGAGCTTCTTTAATTACAGGCTCATACTGAGCGACCAAGCGCCAAACACGGTTGAGGAAACGATAACACCCTTCAACCCCCTGATCACTCCACTCCAGATCTCTTTCCGGTGGAGCTGCGAATAAAATAAACAACCGGGCCGTATCTGCCCCATAGTTTGCCAGAATGACCTCTGGGCTGACGATATTCCCTTTAGATTTAGACATTTTAGAGCCATCCATGCAAACCATTCCTTGAGTAAGCAAATTTTGGAAAGGTTCATCCGCTTTTAAATAGCCAAAATCCCGCAAAGCCTTAGTAAAGAACCGTGCGTAAAGAAGGTGAAGAATCGCATGTTCTACCCCACCGACATACTGATCGACATTCATCCACTGATCCACCGTAGCTTGGGAAAAAGGGGCCTCCGGGTTACGAGGATCTGTATAACGAAGATAATACCACGAGGAACAGACAAACGTATCCATCGTATCCGTCTCCCGCCGAGCACCCCCCCCACATTTCGGGCATGATGTTTCAGTAAACGATGGGGATGAGGCTAACGGATTTTCCCCTGCTTTGAAAACCACATCAGGCGGCAGCAAAACTGGCAATTGCTCTTCTGGAACCGGCACTGTTCCACAAGAATCACAATAAACCATTGGGATAGGAGTTCCCCAATAACGTTGACGAGAAATAAGCCAGTCGCGTAAACGGAAATTAACTTTCCGTTGGCCCATTCCGCGGCGCACAGCTTCATCTGCAATCCGCTCCAAACCCTCATTACTGTCCAGACCGTCGAAGGAATCGGAATTAACCATAATCCCTTCCCCCGTGTAAGCGGCTTTAAGCGACTGATCTTTCCCTTCCGGCGCGCTCCCATGTGGCACAATAACAGAATTAATCTCCAGGCTATACTTCGTTGCAAATTCAAAGTCCCGTTCATCATGCGCCGGCACACCCATGACCGCACCCGTACCATATTCAAGAAGAACATAATTGGCAATCCAAATTGGCACCTTTTTCCCACTCAACGGATTAAGACAATAAGCGCCAATGAACAGCCCTTCTTTTTCGGCCTCCGTTGAGGTCCTAGCGATTTCATTGAGGCCATTCATCTTCTTAATAAAAGCCCTCACATCTGCTTCATAGTTCGTGCCGCCTACCAACTTTAGAACCAGAGGATGTTCCGGAGCCAACACTACATAACTAACACCATAAAGGGTATCAATGCGGGTGGTGTACACCGAAATCTTGTCCGGGGACTCTGCCAAGGCAAACTGCACTTCCACCCCTTCAGATCGACCGATCCAGTTACGCTGCATAGTTTTCACCTTTTCAGGCCAGCCAGGCAACTTGTCCAAATCTTGAAGCAAAGTCTCCGCATAATCCGTGATTTTAAAAAACCACTGTTCCAGGTTTTTCTTCGTCACTAGGGTGTCACAACGTTCACACCCTCCCTCCACAACTTGTTCATTGGCCAGCACCGTGGCACACGAAGGGCACCAGTTTACTGCGGCCTTTTTCTTATACACCAAGCCATGTTTGTGAAACTCTAAAAACAACCACTGAGTCCATTTATAATAACCCGGGTGGCAGGTTGCCACTTCCCGGTCCCAATCATAGGAAAGCCCCATTTCTTGAAGCTGTCGCCGCATATTTGCGATATTTTTCCAGGTCCAGTCTGCCGGAGGGGTCTGGTGCTTAATCGCCGCATTTTCCGCTGGTAAACCGAAAGAATCCCAACCGATTGGGTGAAGGACATTATATCCTTTCATTCGTTTAAAGCGAGCAATGACGTCCGCGATAGAATAGTTACGCACATGCCCCATATGCAAATTTCCCGAAGGATAAGGAAACATAGCCAAGGCATAATACTTCGGCTTTGGGGATTCCTCCTCTGTTTTATAGGCTTTGTTCTCCTCCCAATATTTCTGCCACTTCGATTCGATCTCGGAAAACAAATACTTCTCTTGCATAGACCCTTCCCCCTTAAAAAAATAAAAAGCCCCGTCCCCTAAAGGGACGAGAGGCTTGCTCCCGTGGTACCACCCAATTTCAAATGCGCTCAAACGATGTTAACGGCTCGCACCGGTGTTCATTGTTACCTGAACACAGCTCCAGGGCGAGTTCCTAAAGTCCCC
>OMOF01000770.1 GCA_900290375.1 Candidatus Desulfosporosinus infrequens | reverse complement strand
CTAGTATAATAGTCGGAATATTCCGTTAAATGCGCAAGTGCAATTTTGCCTGTAACTAACGGATCATTATCTGTAACATTTGTAAGTGGATCAATTGTGCCATGTTCAAGCTCCACGTCCATTCCCATTCTGAATTGTTCTATATTAAATTTACTCCAGTTTATTCCAAGCATTTCTCCAATTTCCTTAGCTTGTTCACTCGTAAATACTTGTTCTTCTGACATAAAAATCACACTCCGTTAAAATATTTTTATAATGTTCCCATCCAAGGGGCGAAATATGATTCAGCAGCTCCTCTTTGAAATCCCCTTTATCCTTTCTGAATTCGGCGGCTTTGGCCAAATAAACTGTATTCCACACGCTGATCGCATTGATAATTATGTTAAGAGCGCTGGCTCGTTGGAGTTGGTCCTGAAGTGCGCGTTCACGAAGCTCGCCAAATTTACCAAAAAAATTGCTCTAGCTAATGCGTTCATTGCACCCCTTTGTTTAATCCCCGATGGATTCTTCGTCGCAATGCCTCGCTTGAGATGTAATCAAGAATAAATATAGTCTTTTCGATTCGCCTCATTTCACGCAGCGCGATAGCCAAACTATTCTGTCGGGAGTAAACTGCTAGAGCAAATGGAAGGGGAGAAGAAAATTGAGATGATTGAGCAAATTAAGAAAGTGTCGCCTATCGCATGGCAACATATCAATCTTGGGGGGAAGGTTCAATCTAACCGGTCAGAGAGAACCACTGGAAATTGTAATGCCCCCGCTTGTCAAGACACGATTTTGAAATATTTAAGATAAACTCCTTTCTTCACAATCAGTCTTATTTCTATTATGGGGAGAGTGTGTTTACCGCCTTTTCTTTGGGATCGGCTTGACGTGGACCCCTACATCGAATGCTGCAATGGGTCGAAGTCTGTGGCTCAAAGGATGTATTCCTCCACTTGAATGTTTGTTATAGTACTCCTTAAAAGACTGAATACAACTGACTCCACCTAACCATATTAGAAGTTCGATTTTAATTTTTTATTTTTTGCTAAATAGTTTATTCCTGCTCTAATTGTTTCACTTAAAATTTGAACATAATCTATTGCTATTTCAGCTTTTTCTGTCATTTTGCTTGATGAGTGAGCTATATTCTTTTCTATTATTTCAGCAGTAGATGCTAGAGTTTGAACTCCTTCTTGTAACTCTCCAGTTATCGCTGAAATGTTAGAGGCTATTCCAGGCAATGAAGAAATAGTATTATCAATGTTATCCTTGTTTTTTCTAAGTGTATTCTTAACCTCTTTTAGTACGCTATTTATATTACCTACTGTAATAACTAAATATACTAATAGAGTAATACCTGCGACTAAAAGTATAAATGCAAAAACATCATTAAGTGATATTGTAACTGCCATATAGTCACCTTTGCCCTTTTAGATCTTCTTTTATATCTCGAAGGTTGTCCTTACCGTCCATAATATCAATTCTAACAGCATCAAGTTTATCTTTGCCTTCTTCGAACTTGTCTTTGCCTTCCTTGACAAGCTCGTCTACTTTTTCCTTGCCTTTTTCTACAGTCTCCAATGCTTTGTCTTTAAGTTTATTAAGTGACCTATTAATATCATCAGATTTTGGAGCGATTAATAGTGCCGTAACAGCTCCGGCTGCAGCACCTAAGGCAGCAGCTAAAGTTAGACCTTTTACTCTTTCATTTCGTTTTTCTTTGTTTAAAGCTTTAACTACATTTTTAACTAAATTCATATTGTTATCTCCCCTTTTTCTCTTAATTAATATTAATATTAACTTTAACATATAATTATTACTTTATTATGACAATAGCATGTTATTTGAACAACATGCTCTGCGAGGGCTAACGTGGGCCGGCACAACGATTGTGGCTACGGAGTAAAATGCGGACAACTCCTAACCGTCGCAGACCGCATATCGGGGAATGTGTTTGGGGTCTTCAAAGAGGAGTAACCTTTAACAATGAGTGGGCACACCTGGGGTAATAATTTGGGGTATATGTGTGTCACTCAACGTTACGGTTACGATTAACAATCGGACAATGGCCTCCATCGTTTCGCAAGCTCAAGCACTACGGCCATAGACCGATTTCGGGTGCCGAAGAAGAACGAGGGGTACGCTAGGAACGTTGGCGAGATTCACGGAGACGCTCGGCGCTTGCCAAGGGAAGTCTCTTTTTCTTTGGGGTATGTCTTTGCGGGTCCAAAGAGACTCCCCAACTCTTAAGCATCTTAGGTGACTCATGTGTCCATGGGATAGCAGCGAGCATATCCTCGGGCTAACGCCCTGCGGTATCCCTCGTGCTACCCGGACACGATCCAGGCGAGTTTAATCCCTAGTAATAAACATCGGCACACTTGTAGCGTTTAAACCGTGAACACCCAGTCGCATTAAGTGCATCTTTTGGCTGATCTAGGATTTGACATGGTGTGCTAACCAGAGCATGGGTCAATATACATTGGTTTTTCTTCTTTTAGTAAATTCTAGATTTAATAGCACCATAAGATGAACTATTTCCGAGTTATGTCCCTTTGAATATGACCTGAGTTTTGACCGTATATAGGGGGTTGTGTAAGTAACGGAACAGAAAACCGGAATAAGCGATCCTTTATTTACCAAGCGTTCATTTTGGACGTGATTCCTTAGATTGGGTGTTTTTGCCCATCCCCTCGAAAAGGTATATTAGTATTTAAGTTTTCACCCAAGGTTAGATTGTAAGTAAACTTGCCGTTTTTGGTACTCTGTAATTCCTATGTATCGTAATGTCATGGATGGTGTTGAATGATTAAAAATATCCATCAAGAGTTCCAGCGATACTCCATTTTTATAAGCATGATAGCCAAACGTTTTTCTCATAGTATGTGTGCCAATTTCTCCGGAAACAATGATTCCTTTGCTATTTCTTTCAACAAGACCAAGATCTTCTGCGGCATTATTTATAATTTTATAGGCTCGTTGTCGCGAAATAGGAATATTGTTGCCCTTTCTGCTTTTGAATACATAATCGTCTGGGATTATCCCAGGCGTTTCTTTAATATAGGGGTCCCGCCAACATTTTAACGAAAATATACGCTAAGACATATCTTGGAAATGAAAAGCCGGTTTTCCTTACTCTAAGGATCACCGGCTGAATTTTTTGGTGGTGGTGGACTTTGAAATAACTCCGGTTGATCTTCGGCTATAGCCTTAGCTCGTCGCAGAAATTCAATCTTAGTAATACCGAACTGTTTACATAGATATTCTATCCGTTCTTTTTCTTCGGGGAAAACATCAAATTTAAGTAATACTTTACCTTGTGCTTGGACCATAATGCCTATTAAACCTCGCTTTAATGTTATTATCCGCTCTATGCGTTTTAGTCTCCACTTAAGATACAACCCCTATAACAAATCTAATATTAATTTTATTCTGCGAATATCGTAAGAACATTATCAATAATTTCAATTGAGTTTATCTTCATCTGCATGACGTAATCTGGCCCTGCATCCTTTAGTTGTTGCTCTGTCAACTCTATCATATCTCCAGTTTTAACAGCTTGAATTATTACTGATGCGTTTGAAATTATTCTATATTTTTTTACTATATCTTTTACTTTCATTATAATCAGATCCTTCCTTCTTGAATTGTGATTCCGTCCTTTTAATACACTCTCCCTTGTGCCGAGTATCGGCTCCCGGCTGGCCGTATATGCCT
>OMOF01000131.1 GCA_900290375.1 Candidatus Desulfosporosinus infrequens | reverse complement strand
ATAGCCTCTCGGCATTCGCCGAGGCAGTTGGGACAAGGGTTTCCTTGAACCAACTTTATTTCATTCCTCCTACTTTTAGTGGGAGGATATTTGTTTTTTCCGCACAAAACTGGAAATTCTCAAATGATTAAAGTTTCATAAAATTTCAATAAGCAAGCTAAAACACTTGACTTTCTCAGAACGTCCCCATAATTGAGCGACGAGGGATGCATTTCCTTTGATTACAAAATTTGGGGTGGTCTGCTTGAAACCTGTACTTACTTTACATGAAACGTACCAAAATTCTGTTCTTGAGCGTCTCCAACTGCATTATTCTGGCGGGATCTTCGTCATTGTCAACAAGGACTGGCCTCTGGTTTCAAAATTCTGGAGAACCGATTTGGCTTACATTACCACGTTGCTTCAGGATGAGTATGGTGCCAAAGGTCCGGAACCTCGCGATCCCGCTTCCATGTTACGTTCCTATCTTATCTTTCTTATGACGAATCCAGAGATCGGCATTACCGAATGGATTAATGAAATGAAGCGTATTCCTTATTACGCCATTCTCAGTGGTTTCGACCCTGGAGATATTCCTGGCGTTGGTACCTTCTACGACTTCTTTAATCGTCTTTGGGCTGCCAGTGGAAACAATCTTAAACCTAAAAAGCTGATGAAGCGTAAGCGCAAACCTAAGAAGGGCAAAAAGGGAGAAAAAGCTCCCACAACTACGCCGGGGAAGGTTAAACGTCTGGTCGAGTGGATGATTCGTCACGCCGACAAGAAATCGGACTTACCCAGCGATCGTTTGTTCCACTTCTTTCAAACTCAAATCCTTGCTATTTCTGCGAATCTCGGTTTACTTGGGGATTTGAACTCGCTTACTGTAGCCGGTGACGGAACACCCATCGTCACTTCGGCTTTTACCCGAAGTAAATCAACGTGTAATTGTCGTGCCCAAGGCCTTGCTGAATGCAACCATCCTCGTATCTACTCCCAACCCGACTGCAATGCAGGCTGGGACAGCTCTAGAGAAAAGCATTTTAACGGGTATCATCTCTACATGATTTCCGCTACAGATAGCCACTACGACTTACCGCTGTATCCAAGACTTCAGCCAGCTTCCAGGCATGATGCTGTCAGTCTCGTCGTCAGTTCAGTTGAATTTAAGCAACGGTTTACCTTGGGCACGGTGGATAAAATGTTGTTGGATGCTGCTCATGATGCCGAAGCCATTTACCTCCTATTAGATCACCAAAATGTCGAGCCATTTATTGATCTGAATAATCGAAGTAAGAAAAATACCAAGACCGGGGGAGATATCCGGATTTCACCGAAAGGTATTCCCATTTGCTCAGCTAATTTAGAGATGAGATCCGATGGTCATGACAACCTACAAAATCGCCATAAATGGAAATGCGCACTGGCAAAAGGTACCGAAAATTCCTGTGCCACCCCTTGCTCCAAAGCGAGATTCGGACGAACCTATCACACACACTCGAAGGACAACTTACGGCTGTTTCCAAAAACTCCTCGCAACTCGGAAAAATGGACGTTGATCTACGACCGTCGCTCATCCATTGAACGCTCCAATAAGCGGGAGAAAGTTGACTACAAGTTGGAATCCGGACGACATCGCTCCACTAAAATGTGGTACGTTCGCATTTATGGCATTATGATCTGTCAGCACCTGGATGCTTGGTTTTCTCATCGGAATGAAAGCTTGGTTGATCTTAAAAACCTGATTCTACCACAGACAGCTTAACAATCGTTTGGCTCTCAAAAGGGAAGCTTGTGACATTTGTTTGCTTTACTCATTTTTAAAAACCCTTGCTTCTTTCCGAATTTCTCGTTGAGCTTCAGTAATTCTCAGTTATTTTTTGGGAATTTCCCTGTTTTAGTCCTCGTAATTCCGAGAGACTATTCTTTTCATTAAATTGAAAATCATCGTCTCTAAAAGGGTATACGTTTTTGATATTTATGTTTTAGGGGGTGAGAATCTAATTTAGGAACTAAACAACCCTGCACTGAAGTACAGGGGTTACGATTGCGACTGGAAGTCGCGATTACGGCTAAAAGCCGTTTAAAAAGTGCGGACTGGAAGTCCTATTAAAGACTGAAGTCCCCTGAAAGACCTATTGCTGAAAGCAATCTTAAGCCGGTGACTGAAACTCACTCATCCTCAATTTTAAATATCTCCTTTACACCATCCTTATCTTGATTTTCTATGTACGCCTTGATTGTTTCTTCTGTTACTGCCCCCACGGTTGCACAGAAATATCCTACTGCCCATAAGTGCTGTCCCCAATATTTTTTCTTGATCTCTGGAAACTCACCTTGCAATAGCTTCGACGATCTTCCTTTGAGATATTGCACTATCTTACTCGGTGCTATATTCGTCGGACACGATAATAGCATGTGAACATGATCTTTGCCTATGCTACCTTGAACTATTGTCACACCTATTGTTTCGCATCCCTGACGGAGCAGTTCTCTCAATCGTTCGCCTATCACTTTGTGCAGTACTTTATATCGGTATTTTGTCACCCACACTACGTGATACTTTATATCATATACCGTGTGGCTTCCCTTTTTGTAATCTACCATAGTAGCGGTCACCTCTTTAATATAATATAGTTTATCAGACCGCTACTACAAGGTCTACGCTAGAAGCTGTCCCGACTGAAGTCGGGGGTATTAAACCAGGCGCATTGAAAATAAAATGAAAGAAAATTCCATACCTTTCCCTTTCATTTTTTTTATGCTATATTCTTCTTGATTATTAATACTCTTAAGTTTTGAAAAAACAGTCATTGTTTTCGTTCTTTTACCTTGTTCTTCTTATGTGCACTGTTCTTGGCTTTACCCAGACCTTTAGTGTACGCTTGATTGGGATCTTTCCTTTCATCTTTGCCTGTGTTTTTATCCTTGGGTTGCCCTTCACCTTTTTCAATTGCTGGATTATTTGGGACCTCTACTGGAGAGGACGGCAACCCATCAGGCATCGATTTTCCTGTGCCTTCTTTATTTGATTGATCTTTCGATCCAGGATCTTGCTTCGCAGTCCCTGGTGTCCACGGCAATCCAGATTCAATTCCCATCTTCTTCAACTGGATCTGAGCTTGGACTTGTGGGTCTTCAAGTAACCGAACCCGCTCTGAAGTATCTTTTAGTTTCTCTGGTTGTGTCACGACCCCTGCCTTTTGAGCAACCTGCCAAAGTGCATACTCTCCTATTGTCAAATCTCCTTTCTGCGCAACCTCACTCTCCTGAGAAGTCAGGGGGAAGACCACAACCTGCGGGGTAAATCCTTGTTTCTCAATTGTACCAGTAACCCATGTGATAATTTGATTTTCGTTAAGCTCTTTAGGCATCTGATCTGAGGTTTTATCTGTCATAGGAGAATATCCCACCACAATCCAATGCTGCTCAGAGTTAAGAAATTTTTGATTATAGGCCTGGGTAACAATTTCTTCTAAGACCACATCAATTGGTTTCCCCGTTAAATCAATCTGCTTCAACATGCGCTTAGCGTCCTCATTTTGCGTTTGGAATTTCAATAAGCGCCCGTGGGCATCAATCGTAAATTGCAAGCTCGGATTAATATCAACCGATAGTAAAGCTACCGCTGTTGGAGCTTGATACAGATTCCATCCCAAGAGGGAAGTTAAGACTAAAAGAAATAGTGCAGCAACCCCAGCCCATACGCGTAGCCCACTAAAACCCATGATCCCTGTTCGAATTTCAATTTCTTCGCCCACCTCAGCATTAAGTCGCCTATGAACTTGGCGAAAGGTGCCGTTCTTTCCCAGCACAGTGTAACGTGATCCGGACTTCTCTAAAACCACTGCTTTCATTTTACTCATCCCCTCCCTTCCCGCGGGAGTACATATTCCCGTAAATAAACATAGTCATGTTGGTTAGCCATAAGTAAGGCGACCGCTAAGATATACTTTCGTCCCCTTTCTAAGACCTTCGGGTGAAACTGAGTTTTCAAGATTAAAGCTTGCATGGGGACTTTTCCAGTTCGTTCAGCTTGGGACCATAGCTCAGTGTCAAAGGCTAATTCTTGAGCCGCACGGAGTAGTGTCTCACGGGAATCGCGATGTTTTGGAGAAGCCG
>OMOF01000002.1 GCA_900290375.1 Candidatus Desulfosporosinus infrequens | reverse complement strand
ACGGGTTGACAGCGCAGCCTACCAGGGATACACAGTTCCACCCTACTATGACTCGATGATCGGCAAATTGATTGTTTGGGGCGCTACTAGGCAAGAAGCCATTGCCCGGATGAAGCGAGCACTTGAGGAATTTGTGATCGAAGGAATTTACACGACGATCCCGTTCCATCTGAAGGTATTGGACAATGCTTTCTACCGCCGTGGCGAAGTGTACACGAATTTTATTCAGCGTCGAATTCTAGGGGAATAAGCTTGTGGTTCAATGAATAGTAGCCTTTGCCAGATCAGTCTTGATTTGTTATAATAGCAACAATACATGAATAAAGGCAACCTACATCAGATGGAGTTTTAAACTTCATCTGATGTTTAGCTTAACTTAACCATGTATTTGGTGGGTAACCTGATGTTCTAGATTTGAACCATGAACATCGAATCACGAACACCGAACCACGAACATCGAATTGGGGGTGAAGACATGGAAAGCTTGGGGATGGAGAATTCCCTTGGTTCTATTCGAATTGCTGATGAAGTTGTAGAAGTTATCGCTGGATTAGCTGCTTCTGAAGTGGAGGGTGTAACTGGCATGAGCGGGGGACTTGTGGGTGATATTGCTCACATGTTGGGGAGAAATAAAAACCTGTCTAAAGGTGTTAAAGTTGAAGTCGGCGAACATGAGGTTGCTGTAGATCTTTCTATTGTAGTGGAGTATGGTGTCTCGATTCCGGGAGTCGCCTTAAGGGTACAGGAATCGGTAAAGGGAGCCATTGAAAGCATGACTGGGCTCAAGGTTGTAGAAACTAATATTCATGTACAAGGGGTAAATTTTAAGCCTTTACCGGAAACAAAAAAAGAGGAAGACTTCCGTCAAGTAGAGTTGGCCCCCCCTGGAAATGCTAGGGGGGGCTTCTGAAAGAGGGGACTATGAATGGTTGCCTATGCTTTGGGATGCCTTCTGATCATTGGGGCCCTATGGTTGTTAGCTATGGCCACAGGGTGGGGGCTCCCTTATCTCTTGAGTGTTCAAGGGCTTGAGTGGTTCAAGGCTAACCCTTGGGAAAGTGCCTTTGTGGCCGGGATTTTACTTTTATTGGGTTTGCTTTTGTTTGTACGGCCGCGAGAAGGCACTGACCGAGCGTTTCTAACGTCTTCCAAAGGGGGAGAGGTACGGATTTCTCAAGATGCTTTGCAGGAGATTATTGCCCGTAGCGCAATGGTATTGACCGGTGTACGACAGGTTCAATCGAGCCTAAGGGAACGTGAAACTGGGCTGCAGATTATGGTCTCTTGCCAATTTGAGCAAGGCGTTCTCATTCCTCAAATGTCCGAAGAACTCCAAGCAAAGGTTAAACAGGATGTCGAACTTTATACAGGAATTCTAGTGACAGAGGTGAAAGTGCTCGTGCGTAGTCTGGAGAAGGCCCGTTCGGCACGCGTCCGATGAGTGGGTTCTGGTCGAATATTGCAGAAAAGATTTCGCGTTTTTTGGTTTGGGCTCTAGGCAATCATCCGGGCAAACTCATCGGAACATCCGTCGGGTTTTTATTGGGCTTGCTGGTGGTGACACTTGGTTTTTGGCGAACGCTAGTTTTGTTTTTGTTTGCTGTCTTAGGGTTTGTCTTAGGAAAGAGTCAAGATGATCATGAGCATATCACTGCTTGGCTAGAAAGAATTTTAAACAAATATTAGGCATACTGACTGGTTATTTGCTTGAATGTGCCTTAGGAGGAATTTCCTTGAGTCGAAGATTAGCCCGTGAAACAGCCTTGCAAGTGCTTTTCCAAAGGGACTTAACGAAAGAACCGATCGTTACCGCGGAAGCTGTTCAACGCTGGGCTGCAGAATTTTTAGTCCCCGAGGCCAGTATCCCCTTTGCGCAGGAACTAGTTGATGGGACGATAGCTCATCAGGAGGAAATCGACCAAACGATCGCTTCCTTTGCTCAGGACTGGATTATTAGTCGTATGGCGAATGTGGATCGGAATGTGATGCGTCTGGCTACCTATGAGATTCTTTTGCGACCGGATATTCCAGGTCGAGTGAGTCTCAACGAAGCGATCGAATTAGCGAAGCGTTTTGGGGGAGAGGAATCGGCAAAGTTTGTTAATGGAATTCTGGACAGGGTCGTTGATAGTGTCTCGAAAGTAGAACAAAAATAAGTCGAGGTAATGCAATTTTCTTACTTTTCTATTTATTTTCTATAATCTGAAGAAGGAAAATGCCTAACCATCTCGAACAGTTAAAGGATGTACTGAAAATTTGATTGGATCTTTGTGTAGGGTTGTGGGCAACTTACATAATTAGATCGGTATTATTGAAAGGAGTGTGTCAATTGGCTCAACTATTAGATGGTAAAGCGGTGTCGAAAATTCTCAAGGAAGAAGTTACTCAGGAAATTGCGCAGTGGAAAGAAAAAGGGGTACAACCGAACCTAGCGGTGATTTTAGTCGGAGATGATCCGGCTTCAGTGGTCTATGCACGGTCAAAACAGAAAGTAGCAGAGGGCATGGGTATGGCCTTTGAACTTTTCGTGATGCCAGCAGACTCCAAAGAAGTCGATGTATTAGAGAGGATCGAAAGTCTAAACCAGGATGTTGCAGTTCATGGCATTATGATTGAACTCCCTCTTCCTAAAGGGCTTTCGAAAGAAAAAATTATGGCGGCCGTGCTTCCTCAAAAGGACGTCGATGGAGTTCATCCGATCAATCGTGGCTATATTTTAAGTGGCGAAGATGGGCTTTTTCCGGCAACTCCGCAAAGTTGTATTGAGTTGCTTCTGCGTTCTGGGGTTGAGATTGCTGGAAAACATGTCGTTATTGTTGGCCGTGGAGAAACCGTGGGTAAACCCCTCGTTTTTCTCATTCTGAAACATAATGCCACAGTAACCATTTGTCACTCCAAAACTCCAGACTTAGGTTCATTCACTCGTCAGGCCGATATCTTGATTGCAGCCGTAGGTCGCGCTAAGATGATCAAAAAAGATATGGTCAAACCGGGTGTAATTGTTGTCGATGCTGGGATCAACGAAATTCCTGGAGGAATTTGCGGAGATGTGGATTTCGAAAACGTCCAAGAAGTGGCCTCGTTGATTTCTCCTGTACCGGGTGGGGTCGGTTCATTGACCACCGCTTTAATTATGCGCAATGTTCTGAAGGGAATCGTTCTCCAAGGAGGAAAACTCTAATGGATATGAATAAGGTTTGGGAATGGACGACAGAAGAATTTCTGACGGTCTCTGCTAGTTCCGCTCCGACACCGGGCGGGGGCAGTGTTTCGGCTTATGTTGGAGCACTGGCGGCTTCAATGACTTGTATGGTTGCTAATCTCACGATTGGTAAGGAAAAATATAAAGAGGTAGAGCCCCAAGTTAAAGAGATTTTGTCTCAGGCAGAAACGCTCTTAAACGATTTAAAAATTGGCTTAAGTCAGGATATTGCTGAATTCTCGCATTTTATGGCCGCCTTAAAATTACCAAAAGGCACGGAAGAGGAAAAAACCGTGCGTACTGGGAAATTGCAAGAGGTCTTAGTCTCTGCCACGAATACTCCGCTGGGGATTGCCCAAAATTGCTTTAAGATTCTGCAATTGGCGCAGAAACTCGCACCGATTGGTAATACAGGTGCGATCAGTGATGCCGGAGTAGCTGCTTATTTAGCGGAGAGTGCGCTGAAATCAGCGATGCTTAGCGTGGATATAAACCTTCCTCAGATTAAAGACGAGGGATATAAAGGGCGAGTACTGGCCGAACGAGCAAGACTATTTGAACAAGCGGCTGTTATTTGTGCGGAAACAATGGTAGTCGTGCAAAGTCGACTGTAAGATCGTGATTTGATGTGCGCTATCCGTACTCGATTGTAGAGTCATGATGCCTCGTGTCCCTACCCGAAACGTAGGAGAGCCCAAAGCATTGTGCTCCTACCCGGATAATACATAACGAAGTATCGATTACGAACGTTACAAGGGAGGGAGAATTATTTCTTCCTCCCTTTTCTATATGTTATGATAGCTTTTGAGGTGAAGGTAGTGCCGAAAATATGGACGGTATCTGAGCTTGTAGGCCAAATCGGCCAAGTCTTGCTGGAACGAGCGGATTTACAAAATTGTTGGATCAGTGGTGAACTCTCGAACTTTAAGAACCACCGGGCTTCTGGGCATTGGTATTTTACCCTCAAAGATGAGGTTTCCAGTCTCAAGGGCGTAATGTTTAAGAGCCGCTCTGAATGTGTCCGTTTTGTCCCGACAGATGGGTTAAAGGTCATGATTCGGGGAAATATTCGTATCTATGAGCGAGAGGGAACGATTCAATTCTATGCTGAAGCAATGGAACCAAGTGGGCTTGGTCAACTCTATTTGGCTTTCGAACAACTTAAAAAGAAGCTTGCTGGGGAAGGGCTGTTTGACCCGGTACGCAAAAAGGAGATCCCCCGTTTTCCGCGGTGTATTGGCATTGTGACGAGTCCGACAGGCGCAGCGATTCAAGATATCATTAACATAATGGGACGTCGTCATCCAGGTATGTCTTGGGTCTTGGCACCGACTGCAGTCCAGGGAGAAGCGGCTCCTCGGGAAGTTGCTCAAGCGATCGCCCGTCTTAATCGCTATGGGGCTGTCGACGTGATCATTGTTGGGCGTGGTGGAGGGTCCTTGGAAGAACTATGGGCCTTTAATACCGAAGTGGTGGCTCGAGCAATTGCAGCGTCTGTTATTCCAGTTATTTCTGCCGTGGGGCATGAAACTGATGTGACCATCTCAGACTATGTTGCGGATCTGCGTGCGCCAACTCCTTCGGCGGCCGCCGAGTTGGCCGTGCCAGTATTAGTGGATTTACAGTTTCAAGTGGCTCAACTTCATACTCGGCTGCAGAGGGCTATGGGAGCGCTAATCGAGCGGAAGCGTCAGAGACTGGAAGGGATTGCCCACAAAGGGCCACTCAAGGATCCCTTCTGGCGCATCGATCAGAATCGTCAACGCCTAGATAACCTGCAAATTCGCCTTCAGGAGGGCATGACTAGATTTGTAATCAATAAAAATGGTATACTAAACCTATTAGCTACTAAGCTGGATTTATTGAGTCCTTTAACTATTCTGGGTCGGGGATACTCATTAACCTACGATGCAGAAGGAACCCTTCTGCGCTCCGCAGGCCAAGTAGAGCTTCATGAACAAATTCAGATTTGTCTGGGAGAGGGAAGCTTACGTTGCCAAGTGTTAGAGAAGGGGTAGTGATCTATGGGTAAGGAAATATGGACAGAGGACCTTTTTGTTAGAGAAGCACAAAGTACGATAGATGGACCTGAAACAGAGGAAATTGTTTCGTTGGAAACGGGTCTTCAACATTTAGAAACGATTGTCAAAACGCTTGAGCAAAAGGACCTGCCCTTAGAAAAGGCCTTAGACCTATTTAAGGAGGGTGTAGGTCTTGTTCAGTATTGTACCAACGTGCTGAATCAAGCGGAAAAACAGATGGAAGTTCTGCTTGAAGGCCCGGATGGTCAGTTCCGGATTGAACCGGCAAGTTTTAAAGTGGAAGGATGAACGTAAAACGTGTTCGAGGTAACCTTTCAACGCTATCTGACAATGATTGAACAATTCCTCGCCCAATTGCCATGGGACAAGAATATTTTGAATCAGAGTATGTCTTATTCCTTGATCGGGGGAGGTAAGCGAATTCGCCCAGTTTTAGCTCTAGCCTCTGCAGAAGCCGTGGGAGGAACCCCTGAAGAAGTCTTACCTGCTGCAGTTTCGTTAGAACTTATTCATACTTATTCTTTAATTCATGATGATTTACCAGCTATGGATAATGACGACTATCGAAGGGGAAGATTATCTAATCATAAGGTATTTGGGGAGGCCCATGCCATTTTAGCTGGGGATGCCTTGTTAACGTACGCCTTTGAATTTCTTGCCGATGTAGGACTCGGGCAGCCTGAAAGACAGCTACGCATTATTCGTGAGGTAGCTGTTGCTGCCGGAAAAGTCGGGATGGTTGGGGGGCAGGTTGCCGATCTGGCTGGAGAAGGAAGACCGCTTTCTTTGCACGAAATTGAAGAGATTCATAAAGCTAAAACAGGTGCCTTACTGACAGTTTCTGCCCGGCTGGGTGGGATTTTAGCTGGCGGTACGGAGGAACAGGTTGAGGCTTTGACTGGTTATGCCCAGGCGTTGGGATTAGCGTTTCAAATCAAAGATGATATCTTGGATGTGGTGGGGGACAGTGAAACCCTCGGTAAGCCTGTCGGGAGCGATATACGCCAGGGGAAGGCTACCTACGTTTCATTGCTGGGATTAGAGGGAGCAGAAAGTCAGCTGCATACTCAAATACTCAAAGCCCAGTCCGCTTTGAAAAAGTTTGATGAAGGCGCAACCTTTCTAAATGAGCTTGCCTACTATATTGAACAACGCCAGCATTGAAAGAGGTCGTTAGCATGCCGATTATTCCGGGAATATTTCACAATGCAATTCTTATCTCAGCGGTGACAGCTTGGTTAATAGCCCAATTACTCAAGATCATTGTAAGTCTGCTTTTACTAAGAAAACTAAATTTTCAACTTTTATTTAGTTCGGGCGGTTTTCCCAGTTCCCATTCCGCAACAGTGAGTGCCTTGGCTTTAGGAATTGGCAAGTACTATGGGTGGGATTCCCCCATCTTCGCTGTGTCGGCCGTATACGGAATGGTGGTGTTATATGATGCAGCAGGCGTCCGACGAGCTGCTGGGAAACAAGCAGAAGTCCTCAATCAGTTAGTTGAACGCTTATCCCAGGGGTCTGATCTTGCTCATGACCGATTGAAAGAACTGATCGGACACACACCGTTTGAAGTCTTCGGGGGCGTGATCGTAGGGATTATTGTAGGGCTTTGGTTATAAGGTATTGGGTTGGGGAGGGAAATTATTCCGTTGGCAGTGCGCAAACGTAAAAGCTGGAAATATCTGGTGATTATCTTTCTTGGAAGTTTTGTAATTGCAGCTATTGTGGGAATTAGTTCCGAATTACTGCTGCGAAGGACGTCGTCATTATGGGTGGCCATGTTGTTTCTTTTAACCGTGATCGGGGTGCATGTTGTTTTTGACGTGATTGGAATTGCGGCTACCGCAGCTACAGAGGCACCGCATCACGCCAAGGCGGCTAACCGTGTCAGGGGTGCCAGCCAAGCCGTATATCTTGTGCGTCATGCAGATTTGGTTGCCAATCTGGCCAATGATGTCGTAGGAGATGTTACAGGGACCCTAAGCGGAGTGATGGCCGCGGCGATCGTCATAGATATTATCCGTTTAGATCCGACTTTTGGAACGAAAGAAATCTGGGTGTCGACACTTATGTTGGCCTTGGTAGCGTCTATAACAGTTACAAGCAAGGCCGTGGGAAAATCTTTTGCTATACAGGATGCCAATAAAATTATTGCCTGGGTAGGGTGTGCTCTTGCTGCTGTTGAACAAATATCGGGTAGGAACCTAACTGGACCAAAAAAACGAGGGGGGAAGAAGGATGGGACTTCTCGAAGAAATTCATGAACCGAAGGACTTGCGCACTTTAGACTCGACTGAACTCAAAAGATTGGCGCAAGAGATTCGGCAAGAAATGATTGACGTGGTCTCCAAAAATGGTGGACATTTAGCTTCGAACCTCGGAGTTGTCGAACTTACCATGGCGTTACATCGGAAATTTGACAGCCCTCGCGATAAGATTATTTGGGATGTGGGTCATCAAACCTATGTGCATAAACTTCTGACCAGTCGTCTAGATCGGTTTAAAACTATTCGCCAATGTCATGGCCTGTCTGGTTTTCCTAAAAGGGCTGAGAGCGCCCATGATTGCTTTGAAACCGGCCATTCCAGTACTTCCATTTCTGCGGCCGTGGGATTTGCCAAAGCACGAGATATCCTTCAGGAAGATCATCACGTAGTGGCGGTGATCGGAGACGGGGCAATGACGGGTGGTATGGCGTTTGAGGCTCTAAACCATGCCGGGCATAGTGAAACCAATATGATTGTGGTCCTAAATGATAACGAAATGTCTATTTCACCCAATGTAGGAGCTATGTCCTCATATCTCAATCGCTTGAGAACAGACCCACAGTATGACAAGCGAAAAGAAGATATCGAGGATCTTTTAAAACGTATCCCAGGTATTGGGTCAAAAGTTGTTAAGGTGGTTGCTAAAGCTAAGGATAGTTTAAAATATCTGCTGGTCCCGGGCTTGATTTTTGAGGAATTGGGGTTTACGTATTTAGGTCCAATTGATGGCCATGATCAGTCCTTGATAGAACAGGTTCTAGAACAGGCGAAGCAGAAAAAAGGACCTGTGCTCGTTCATGTCGTGACCCGCAAGGGGAAAGGGTATAAACCTGCCGAGGAAAACCCAGGCGTTTTTCATGGGGTGAGTCCGTTTGATCCGAAGACAGGAAAGATCATTGAAAAATTAGCTCCGCCTACCTATACCACGGTCTTTGGCGAAACTCTCTGTGCCCTGGCCAAGGAAAACCAAAAGATCGTAGCAATCAGCGCAGCGATGCCAAGCGGAACAGGTCTGAATGTATTTGCAAGTCAATTTCCGGACCGTTTTTATGACGTCGGAATTGCGGAACAACACGCCGTTACGTTTGCAGCAGGGTTGGCGTTTGGGGGGTTGAAACCCGTCGTCGCAATCTATTCCACCTTTTATCAACGCGCCTATGATCAGGTGTTGCACGATGTCTGTTTACAGCAGGCTAATGTTGTTTTAGCGATTGATCGTGCTGGAGTAGTGGGGGACGACGGACCAACACATCATGGGGTATTTGACATTTCCTTTTTTCGGATCATTCCCAACTTGATTTTTATGGCACCGAAAGATGAAAACGAGTTGCGCCATATGCTCTTTACGGCCTTACAACAGAGCGGGCCGGTGGCGGTGCGTTACCCGAGGTCAGTCGGTCAGGGCGTAAAGCTGGATGAAACATTCAAGGAAATCCCAATTGGCAAAGCAGAAGTCCTGCGCGATGGCAGGGATGTGACTTTGATTGCTGCCGGACCCATGGTTCATACCTGCTTACTTGCTGCTCAGGAATTACGCCACAGTGGCGTGGAGGCTGCCGTCATCAATTTGCGTTATATCACCCCTCTTGATCGTGAACTCCTTTCACATTATGCGCGCCTTACAAAACATTTTATTACTATTGAAGACCATGTCCTCAAGGGGGGCTTGGGAAGCGCCATCCTGGAATTTCTTGAAGTGGAAGGAATTGAAGGGGTAGCGTTTGAACGTCTGGGGTATGACGGATTCGTGGATCAAGGAACGATTTCCCAACTTCATATTGCCCATGGCTTAACAGTTAAAGGGATAGTGCAGGCAGCAGAACGTTTACAATTGATCCGCCGCGTCGCACAATCCTAGAAGGGTGAAGCATGGGTAAAAGGAAGGGATACTGTGGCAAAAGGGAAAGAACGTATTGATATTTTAATGGTTAAAAAGGGGTTGACAACCAGTCGAGAAAAGGCTAAGGCAACGGTCATGGCAGGAATCGTATTCGTTGGTGGGCAGCGCGTAGACAAGCCGGGCACAGAGTTCTCCGAAGACACAGTGATCGAACTGAAAGGGGAAACTCTGCCGTTTGTTTCGCGTGGCGGGCTAAAATTAGCCAAAGCTGTGGCCACCTTTTCACTCCTGTTTAAAGATTTGGTAGTCGCCGATATAGGATCTTCGACTGGGGGCTTTACAGATTGTGTCTTACAAAATGGCGCCAAACGAGTTTATGCTGTGGATGTTGGGTATGGACAGCTGGCTTGGAAACTCAGGACAGACCCCCGCGTTGTCTCGATGGAACGGGTGAATGCTCGCTATCTTAATCAAGACTCTCTACCGGAAAAGGTCGATTGGGTCGTTTCAGATGTCGCGTTTATCTCAATCACGAAAATATTTTCTGCCATGCTTGCCATCCTTAAAGACGATGGGCATGTGTTATCTTTAATTAAGCCCCAATTTGAGGCTGGACGAGAGCATGTGGGGAAAAAAGGGGTCATTAAAGATGTACTCGTCCATAAACAAGTTTTGGAAACGGTTCTTAGTCAGGCAGAAAATGCAGGCTTTCAGGTCTTAGGTTTGGACTATTCGCCGATTCGCGGCCCAGAAGGTAATATTGAATACCTGGCCTGGTTAGGGTTACACACCGCTTCAGGCATAGATTGGCATCTTGAGCTGGAACGCGTGGTTCAAAACGCGCAGAAAGAGACGGAGTGACGGATGGAAAGAGTCGTTGGTTTATGGATCAATAAGAGTAAACTTGAAGCCCAGACGTTGGCCCTCCAAATTCACGACTGGTTCGAAGCTCGAGGGTGGGATGTTTTAACAGAGTGGTTAGATATTGTTGAGCGTAAAGCGCAATTTCTTATTTCCTTGGGTGGGGATGGAACTCTACTTCAAGCAGCCCGAGAAGGTGCGCCGTTGGGGATTCCTGTCTTAGGTGTCAATCTAGGGCGGTTAGGGTTTTTGTGTGAAATAGAGCGGGAGGACGTTTTTGACGCCTTAGAAAAGATTTTGCGTCAGGAATTTCAAATTCAAGAGCGCTTGATGTTGGAGGCCATTGTTCACCAAGAAAGTGCCGACGATCTTTCTAAGCTCGTCTTAAATGATGTTGTATTTTCCAGGGCATGTACGGACGGAATTATAACCCTCCAAGCTAATCTGTCGGGGGAACCCTCCGTCAGTTATCCGGCCGACGGCTTGATCGTGGCGACTCCAACGGGTTCTACCGCCTATTCTCTTTCGGCAGGTGGCCCGGTCATTAGTCCTAATGTTCAAGCAATTTTGCTGACACCATTGGCCGCGCATACCCTGTCTGCTCGTCCTATGGTTGTTTCAGATCGGGAGCTTATAGAAATTATTTTAGCCAGTGGTGAGCAATGTCTGGTGACCTTCGATGGACGACATAGTATTAGGATTCGCTCCGGAGAAACCGTGACAATAAAGACTGCACCGATTAAGGCACAGCTGATTCGTTTGGGAAGCCGAAGTTTCCCCCAAGTAGTTCGAGAAAAATTAAGGGATCGTTGGCATGAATGAAGTTGAGAAAAGGGAGGTGTGTCTATGAAAGCTCGTCGCCAAATGAAAGTACAAGAAATTATCACCAAGCAGATCATTCGTACCCAGGAAGAACTTGCTGATAAATTGCACCTAGCCGGCTTTGATGTCACTCAAGCAACGGTCTCTCGGGATATTAAAGAAATGGGACTGATTAAAGTCCCTAGTGCGGATGACGATTATTGCTATGCTGTTCCAACTGAAGTGCATCCGCCTAACCTTCAAGATCGCCTCAAGCGGTCGTTGCGCGAAACCGTGGTTTCCATTAATGACTCGGAAAGCCTGATCGTGATTCGAACGATTCCGGGCAATGCGCATGCGTTAGCGGCTGTCATGGATAATAGCAATTGGGAAGAGGTCATCGGCACGGTAGCAGGGGATGACACAATTCTTCTAGTCATCAAACCAAAAGAGGTTGTTCCTAAAGTTTTAGAACGCCTGACCATCTTGCTGGGATAGGAGGGACATTATGCTAGTGGAGTTGCACGTGGAGAATTTCGGTCTGATGGAAGCGGTACGCCTGCATTTTGGGCGTGGGTTGACGGTGTTTACTGGAGAAACTGGCGCCGGTAAATCAATGTTGATTGACGCTTTAGGGGTTCTCTTGGGTGGACGAGCCAGTGCGGATCTCATTCGACACGGGGAAGCTCAGGCCCGGATAGAAGGGGTTTTTGAAGATCTTGCACCTGAGTATTTAGTGAGGCTTGAAGAGGCGGGTTATCCCGTTGAAGAAGGTCAATTGCTTCTCTATCGCGAAATTAATACTTCAGGAAAAAATATCAGCCGTGTTCAAGGTCGTACGATTCCGCTAACCCTCTATCGTTTACTCTGTGAAGGGCTTGTAGATATTCACGGCCAAATCGAGCATCTGTCTCTGTTTCGCCCCGAAACCCACAGAGATCTTTTAGATGCCTTAGGAGGACTGCAAGACGACGTCGCTTTGGTGAATAAAGCCGCGAAAATTTATCAAGGTATTATCCGTAAAGAACGGGAGTTATCCATTTCAGTAGAGGAACGCCAAAAACGTGAAGAAATCCTTCGTTATCAAATTGAGGAGATTGATCACGTTAATCCAATTCCAGGCGAGGAGGGAGAACTCACCCAGGAGAAGAAACGTTTAAGTAATGCGGAACGGATTACGAGTTTGATAGCTGAAGCGTACCTCGCACTCTATGAAGGTTCGGCGGGTAAGCTTGCGGTTTTTGATCTGTTGGGACAAACACGCAAGGCTCTTCAAGAGTTAGTCCGATTTGATGAGGAGTTTAATGTTGTCGAGCAAATCGAAGCCATTTATTATGCGGTAGAAGATTTGGCGGACCAAGTCAGGGTATATAAGGATAACTTTGAGTTCGAACCAGGAAGGCTCGACAGAATAGAGGAGCGACTTATTCAGTTAAATAGGCTTCGAAAATATGGGACAAGCGTGGAAGAAGTCTTGGCAAAACGAACAGGAATGCTCGACGAGCTGGACCAGATCACGCATGTCCAAGAGCAATTTGAAACAATACATAAAGAAAAGAAAATGACACGTAAGACCTATGAAACTGCTGCGGAACTGCTCACTCAGAAACGACTTGAGAATGCTGAGCGCATTGAAAAGGGCCTTATGCTTGAACTGGCAGATCTGGGCTTGGAGAGAAGTCGGTTTGAAGTTCGGTTCACGCCAAATAGGGAGCCAACGACCGGAGGAGCCGAGGGAGTCGAGTTTTATTTCTCAGCCAATCTCGGAGAACCCCCGAAACCTTTGGCGAAAGTCGCTTCCGGAGGAGAAATGTCGCGCTTAATGTTGGCTTTGAAAAGTTTGCTGGCAAAAGTAGAGTCAGTTGGAACATTCATCTTTGATGAGGTGGACAGTGGAGTCGGCGGCAGGACGATACATAAAGTAGGTGAAAAACTGGCCAAAATAGCCCAAAACAAACAAGTCTTCTGTATCACCCATGCTGCTCAAGTAGCCGCATTTGCCGAGTTTCATTATGGTATTCTGAAAGAAGTGGATGGCGGTAGGACGCGGACACTTGTTGAATTACTGTCAGAGTCTATGCGCCTTGAGGAACTAACTCGAATGCTTGGTGGCGGGGAAGTAGAGGTTACCCGTATTCATGCCCGGGAGCTACTTCGAGCCTCAAAAGCCTAGGTTTAAATAATATTTTTAATTTGTCATAGCTATTAATTTGAATTTGGGGATGTTTTTGGCTTAAGACTGCACAACTAATTATGCAGTCTTTTTATTTTGTCTCAATTGCCAATGTTTTTGAAAATATGGAACAGATTTTACAGGATGAAACTCAAGCCATTTGGATAATTTAAGATTAGAAAATCATATCACTCCATTATTTTAAACGCTCTAAAATTGAGGAAAAAGGGAAGAAAGATGGGGAGAATAGAGTGGAGGGATAAGAGAGTGAAAAAGAAGAGTGTAATTTTTATCAGTCTCTTGTTCTGCACCTTCCTAAGTATGAATCTTATCCTTCAACAAGTGGTGGACTTACCAGAGTATACTCAAACAGTACCTCAACTTAATGGAGTTTTATCTTCCTTGATCAAAATGGAAAAGGTTCCTCTTAATCAAATCGTTTCGGTCTCATCGGGGATGTCCCAAGCAAGAGGCTCAGAGAAATTCGAAGTTTGTTATAAGCTTTTCGGGATTTTTCCTATAGGATCCGGTGAGATCGAAGTGATGACGCCTATGAAATTATTTCCGGGCGGACAATCTATTGGTGTTACTTTGCAGACAAAAGGTGTTATGGTTGTCGGGCAGGCCCCAGTCGTAGATAAAAGTGGTAGAAAAACATTTCCTGCCAAGGAAGCTGGAATCGAAGTGGGAGATATACTCTTGAAAATCGACAACCGCGATGTTCACACAGATCAAGATGTTTCAAATGCAGTTCATCATGCTGGGGAACAAAATGGAAACGTGAATGTGTTGTACAAACATCAAGATCAAATTTTAGAAAAAATAATCAAACCAGTTTTTTGTGCGGAGACAGGAAGGTTTCGAATGGGTTTATTTGTCCGGGATGAAGCTGCTGGAGTAGGAACTTTATCTTTTTTAGACCCAATTTCAAAGCAATATGGAGCCCTTGGACATGTAATCACTGATGCAGATACAAATCAGAAAATAGAGGTTTCTCAAGGGAAAATTATTGCTGCATCAATTTATGCTATTGAAAAGGGTAAGCGTGGGCATCCTGGGGAAAAATTAGGCTCTTTTGTCTCGAATTCAGGTTTCAGTGGAACAATTGAAAAAAATACTATGACAGGTATCTTCGGTACAATGAGTGGCCAAGTCATAAACCCCTATTTCAAGGAAGCAATACCAGTTGGATGGGAATCTGAGGTAAAAGTTGGTCCTGCCACGATTTATACAGTGATTCAAGGAGAAAAGATTGAGGAGTTTACTATTAATATTGATCGTGTGATGACGAATCGAACGGATAGCAAAAATATGATAATACGTGTAACCGACCCAAGGTTACTAGACGCTACAGGTGGGATCATCCAAGGCATGAGTGGAAGTCCAATTATTCAAAACGGTAAAATCATCGGAGCTGTTACGCATGTTTTTGTAAACGACAGTCAACGCGGATACGGTGTGTTTATTCAAAATATGCTAAATGAGGGAAATTTAATCGAAAAGAAACAAGCGGCCTAAATTAATCACTGATTTGAACCCTAAGAGTGGCATTTGAAAAAAAGCTGCTCTTTTTTTTATTTATTAGCAATTTTTATATTTAAAAGCAGGAGTATAGAAAACTATTGTCGAAATTATTAGTCAAAATATATGTGCTTATATGAGGAGGATCCTGGGAAATGCAAAGGCCTATACGTATCTTATTGGCAGATGACAACCGGGAATTTGTCGAGATAGTCAAAGAATTCATAGAACGGCAAGAAGATATGAGCCTTGTAGGGGTAGCATATCATGGGAATGAGGCACTAGAATTAATTTCCCGAGAGGAACCTCATGTCGTGCTTTTAGATATCATTATGCCCCATCTCGATGGTTTAGGTGTCCTAGAAAAACTTCAATACGTATCTCAAAGACCTAAGATCATTATCTTAACTGCGTTTGGACAAGAGTCTATGACGCAACGTGCCGTAAACCTTGGAGCGAACTATTACATCCTGAAACCCTTTGATTTGGATACTTTAGGTAAACGTATTCGTCAATTACAAGATGATTTTTCGGATACATCAAATAGCTCTCTAATGTCAAATACGGGTAGTAATGGGAATATGACGTCAAATTCGCAGTTCTCGACTGGAATTTTGCCACCAACGACGAAAAATCTCGAAGTTGAAGTTACGCGGATGATCCATCAGATGGGGGTGCCAGCGCATGTAAAAGGATATCAGTATTTACGGGATGCAATTGTTAGTGTGGTAATAAATGTGTCTTTACTGGGGGCTGTAACCAAAGAACTTTATCCGATGATCGCTGTGAAATATCAAACCACCCCAAGTCGTGTCGAACGTGCAATTCGACATGCAATCGAATTGGCGTGGGACCGTGGCAATGTTGATTTTATGAACCGCTTTTTTGGCTATACGATTAATGTCGATCGCGGTAAACCTACGAATTCAGAATTTGTCGCTATGGTTGCCGATAAATTACGTATGGCAATGATGTATTAAGAATCTACTCATACCAGGGGATACAGGATTTTAAAACAGGAAATCTGGCAACAAACTTTCTGTCCGCAAACATCTCTATTTTGAATAAAATTTGGAGGTGTTTTTCCTGTGCAATTATCCCAATTTGGCATGAGTATTGAAGAATTCGTGATCTCTATTCGTTAAGTCGTATTATGGGTCATTCATCTTTAGAGGTAACAAATTTTCCTGCAATTAGAATAATCATTGTAAACCTAGAGGTATTTTGTGAGATTTGTCGAATAATAACAATGTTATAGCCTTGCTGTCAGAAGTTATTTTGCAGGGGTTTAGTATTAAAACTGATTTTAGAAGAAGCTTTGATTTCTTGGCAGATCTTTTATAAAAGAAATTTAGAAAGATTGGGGTTTGAGTTTTGAATCTTGAGCAGGCAGTCACTATTGCTCCATTTTTACATCAATTGTATGAGCAAGATATAACAGTTCTTGTGGTTAACACTGAACACGTTATAAAAACTAATATTAATCCAGACCTTGACATTGGCGTTCATGAAGGCGACGCTTTATCTGAAAAATCTGGTGCTTATAAAGCTCTTTCAACGGGTAAACGAGTTGTGGCTAGAGTAAATAATAAAGCGCTTTTCAAGATTCCGTACATAGCTATAGCAGCTCCGTTGTTTGACAATAATAAAGCGGTTGGGGCGATTTCAGTTATAATTTCAACGGAGAAATATGATAAGTTAGTAACAATTGGCGAAGAAGTTCTTTCAGCCATAGAGGAGGTTTTCGCTACTTCCGAAAATTTATCTGCTCAGAGTGAAGAGCTAGCGGCAACTGCAAAAGATATGAATTCTGAAACAGTGCAGGTACTCAATGATATTACTCACGTTAGCAGCATAGCTAGTACTATTAAGAGTATTTCCAAACAAAGCAATATCTTAGGAATAAATGCTTCTATTGAGTCTGCACGCGCAGGTGAGAATGGATTAGGCTTTAAGGTTGTCGCTGAGGAAGTTAGAAAATTAGCAGAGCATACCAAAGGATCTGCCACAAATATTGAAGACGACATCAAAAGAGTTAAGGATTCCGTGAATTCATTGATTGACTCTGTTGCACAACTAAGCGTTGTAAGTGAGTCACAAGCCGTAGGAGCAACAGAATTAACAAAAGCATTAGGATATATCAGTCAACTTGCTCAAAACCTAGTCGAGATGGGGGGGGATATGGAATAATTAAGAAGTTTTCAAGTTAAGGCAGGAAAGTCCTTCCTTTTGTCGAAGTGTTTGAGGTAGAAGGGAGGGATAAATGTGCATTGCGAACTATTGAATAAAGACGTCCTAATT
>OMOF01000084.1 GCA_900290375.1 Candidatus Desulfosporosinus infrequens | reverse complement strand
ATTGATAATTATCGTTTCTTCATTGACTCCCATCTTCGCCATTTTTCTATACTTAATCCTTCTAATCTGTGAAATCTGTGTTAATCTGTGGTTTCTCTTATCGTTCTTTTCATGTTAATCTGTGGTTCCCCGTTCAGAATTCCCCAAGGCGTATATACAGTGTTTTTCCTTGTAGGTATAAAAAAATGCGGGATTTTAGGTTATAATATAACCCATTGAAATGCGTTACTTGATATCAGAATCCAGTGTTTTAAGCTCACTTAAGGTGACTAAACGATAACCCTCAGCTCGGAGAGCTACAATAATCGGACCTAATGCTTTGACGGTCTGAGTGCGTTGATAGCCTCCATCATGCATTAGAATAATGGCACCAGGAAAGACATTTTTTACAACATTATCCACAATTTGTTTTACCCCGGGGTTACGCCAGTCTTTGCTATCGACGCTCCACAGTGTTACAACATGACCATTATTTTTAATAGTTTCTAATTGACTCAGAGATACGAACCCACCCGGAGGACGGTAGAAGTAGGTGTGGGTCCCTGTGGCAGCGAAAACTTCTTGATCCGTCTGGTTCATTTCTTCGACTAAATGGCGTTGCTGATAATCATGTTTGAAACTATGGTTTCCAATTTCATGTCCTTCCAAAATTAGGCGCTTTAACAAGTAAGGGTTAGATTGAGCCGCCTGCCCTAAGACAAAAAATGTGGCTTTGGCTTTTTTCTCTTTGAGAATATCCAAAACAGCGGGTGTGTCGATTGGATCAGGACCATCATCAAAGGTCAAAGCTACAACCTTTTCCTTAGTATGGGCCATATAATAGGTGCCAGGAGCTCGAACTAAAGATGGGGTCGTCATTGAACGGTGGGCGAAGGTAAAAAAACCTCCTACAGCGATTAGAAACAGAATCCCAAAGGCTAGATTACGTCGAGATAACACATAAATGCGCACGTCATTTACCCCCCAAATCGGCTTCTATAACAATACCTATTGATTGACGCCTTGTTCCATGCATAGTAATCTTACAAAAAGAAGTTTAGTAAGCTGGAATTAAAGTCTGTGCTATAATTTTAAAGTATAAAAATTATTTCGAGGGGCTTTCATTGATGAAAATAGGGAAGTGACAAGTATGCGTGTAAAAGTTGGAGTGGACGGTGGAGGAAGTAAGACTGAGATTGTCGCACTAGATCGAACAGGTCAAGTGCTTCGTTGCCTGCGCAAGCCGGCGAGCAATTACCATGTGGTCGGGATGGAAAACGCTGTCCAAAATATTATCGAGGGAATTCGCGACTCAATACAGGAAGATACACTGGAGGGAATCGGCATCAGCCTGGCCGGAATTGACACGCTAGAGGATTGGCAGATCATGGCTGATGGCCTAAAACAAAGGCTAATGGTCTTAGCCCAAGAAGCAATGATCTCATACCGAGAGGTTCCAGTGGTGTTGGAAAACGATGCTTTTGGGGCTTTAATGTCCGTTCGAGGAAGATTTTTCGGGAACGTTTTATCAGTCGGGACAGGGGTTGTTGCCTTAGGAGTTAACCCTGAAGGTGAGGTTTTTCGCGTAGGCGGATGGGGGCACCTCATCGGCGATCAAGGTGGCGGCTATGATATTGGGCGTAAAGCCCTAGCGGCAACAGCGGCCTCTTTCGATGGGTACGGACCTAAGAGCCTATTAGAAACTAAAATTACTAAACATTTGGGATTGACTCAAGTTCGCGATATAAGCGACTGGATCTACCGGAGTCAACGTTCGAACAAAGAAGTGGCAGCTTTGGTTCCAGTGGTTGTGGAAGCTGCTCGCGAGGGAGACAACATCTCTAAATTAATTTTAGATGAGTCCGGTCGAGCGTTAGGCGTATTGACGAAGGCTCTGCTACGGAAAACTAACGGGACTGAAATAGGTCTAGTTGGGGGCATTGGAAGTATTTGGGAATTTATGAAGCCATCTTTTTTCGCTACTGTTCAAGAGGAGTTCCCTACCCTTCAAATCCTTAAGCCCAACTATCCCCCCTCAGTTGGAGCAGCGCTCTTGAGCATGATTAGTCAAGTACGGCACATTATATTTTAAGAGGAGGGTACTATGAAACCTGATCACATTTTGGACTTTCATGCCCATTTTCCAGCAAAAACCGGGGTTGCCAGGCGAGAACTTCATCCGTTGGTTAAGGCCTACGCTCAAGATTTAAAGGAGCATTGGCGAGAAACGTTTGACTTTCCTGAACCCGAAAAAAAGATGCGTGGGATTCAGGTGCAAGGAGAGCGGTGGGTGGCAGAAGTACAGAATCACCATTTGGCGAAGGTTGTTTTCATGACAGGTGGTGGAAACAAAGTTCTTTCTGACGTAGTGCGCCAGCATCCGCAAGAATTCCTAGGCTTTGCTCACCACGATCTCTGTGACCCAAATGCTGTGGAGGAAATGCAGCATGCTTTGGATGACCTGGGATTAAGTGGGTATAAATGGTTCGGTCCTTTAACCAAGCTTCCGTTTGAGGCTCCGGAGTTGAAACCTTTTTGGCGCTTATTAGCAGAGCGAAAAATCCCCGTCTTGATTCATTTTGGAGTGCTCGGCGGTCCTGGAGGAATTATACGTCATCCACGCATCAGTCCGATTACTTTGGCAGAGGTGGCACAGGAATATACCGATATCCCCTTCATCATCCCCCACTTCGGAGCAGGATACTATCAAGACCTTCTCCACTTGGCTTGGTCGAGCCCAAATGTCTATATAGATACTTCTGGATCAAACGATTGGATTCGATGGATGCCTTATCCGTTATCCTTGAAAGATCTCTTTGCTCGGGCCCTGGACACAGTCGGTCCGAAGCGTATTATTTTCGGCACAGATTCGAGTTGGTTTCCCCGTGGCTGGGCTAAGAAATACTTCGACCTCCAAACCCAGGTGTGTACCGAACTCGGTGTTTCCCAAGTAGAAATGAATGCCATCTTCTATGCTAATGGGGCAACCCTTTTGGGTCTGGAAAAATGAAAGTTGAAGTAACGACCGTTAGTTTAAGTGTTCGCCAAGATGCTCACTACTTAATGCCATACTTTTTCAGACGATACAGTAGTGTTGGACGAGAAATTCCTAGATATTTAGCGACCTTGGTCTGGTTATTGTCATGCTTTTCCAAGGCATTGATGATAAGGTGTTTCTCCAACTCTTCTAAAGTGAAAACACCCTCTGTAAGGCTTATTGCTGGCGATGAACTTTCCGATACACTACTCAGTAAATCTTTAGGAAAATGTGACGCTTGAATTTCAGCGCCTGGACATACAATAAGCGCTCTTTCGATTGCATTTTGTAGCTCTCTTATATTACCAGGCCAGTTGTAGCAGGTTAGAATTTTGATAGCCTCCGAAGATATTTTTATACTGCGTGATGGATCGAATTTCTCGAGAAAATGATTAACCAGAAGGGGAATATCCTCTTTCCGTGATCTAAGTGTTGGCATTATGATACGCATAACATTCAATCGATAATAAAGATCCTCCCTGAAGGTACCGTTAGCTATTGCAGTAGCAAGATTAATATTAGTAGTAGCAATAACCCGCACATCTACATGGATTGTTTCAGTTCCTCCTACTCTTTCAAAACACCTTTCCTGTAATACTCGCAGCAATTTTGCCTGCATACTAATCGACATTTCTCCGATTTCATCTAAAAAAATCGTACCTTTATTGGCAATTTCAAAACGGCCTTTCTTTTTACTAGTTGCCCCTGTAAAAGCACCTTTTTCATGACCAAATAATTCGCTTTCTAACAGTTGCTCCGGTAAAGCCGCACAGTTTATCGCTACGAAGGGCTCATCAGCTCGGTTACTGGCATTATGTATTTCCATACCAGCTACCTCTTTCCCAGTTCCACTTTCACCGGTTATCAGAACAGTAGCCGCGGTTTTTGCAACTTGTTGAATCAAGAGGGTAACCTCTTTTAAAGCAGCGCTTTGGCCGACAAATTTACCATACTTCTTATCTGATGGTTCACCTAAAGAGTTAACTTGATTTTCTGAATCAGATAGATGTAAGGCTTGCTTAACCAGTACCCTTATTTCTTCTAACTTGAAAGGTTTAATAATGTAATCCGTAGCTCCAATTTTCATAGCTTCAATAGCAGTGTCAATAGTCCCGTGGGCGGTAATCATAATTACGGAAATATTAGGGTTTATTTTTTTTATCCCTTTTAAGACCTCGATACCATCAATATCAGGCATCTTTAAATCCAATATTACCACTGAAGGTTCGGTTTCCTTGGTCAAGTCGATACCTTGTAAACCTCTCGTGGTCGTAACCACCTGAAAACCTTCGTGACTTAATGCCCTCTTGAGGGCCCAGCACATTCGTTCCTCGTCGTCAATGATCAGTATTCTTGTCGTCAAGTGGATCACTCCTGTTACAAATTTGAGGTGGTACAGGAAGGTTAATTATAAAAGTTGATCCTTTGTCAAGCTCACTTTCCACGTCTATTGTTCCGTCATGTAAGATAATACTTTGATAGGATATCGATAGGCCTAACCCAGTGCCTGTTTTTTTGGTTGTATAAAAGGGATCAAATATTCTTAACTTTTCCTCTGCTGGGATTCCCTCTCCACTATCCGAGAAACTGATAGTAACTAAGTTGTCCTGTTCTTTCGTAGTTATTACCAATTTACCTCCAGTAGGCATAGCTTCGGCAGCATTAACAATTATGTTTACAAATACCTGTTTTAGCTTTTCAGTATCTGCTAAGATATTAGGAAGTTTGTAGTCAAGCCGTAAGATAATTTCTATCCCCTGTTTTCGTAACATTGCGGCTGAAAAAGCGAGGACTCCGTTGATTAAATCATTTACAGAACATTCCTTAATAGCGACTTTGGTAGGTCGCCCAAAGTCTAGTAGTTCTTGAATCTCTAAAGTCTGACGTTCCACCTGTTCATCTATGGCACTAGTAAACTCCTCGATCCCGCTCACTTGAGAGTATTCCTCTTTCATAAGTTCGACTAAGGTTTTGATAATAGCTATAGGGTTACGTAATTCATGAGCCACACCTGTTGCTAAACGGCCAAGTGCAATAAGGTGTTCAGACTGTCTTAGTTGATCTTCCAACCGTTCCTTTTCAGTTAGGCCCACTGCCATCCGGTTAACTGCTTGGGCTACTTGACCCAGTTCACCGGGCATTTCTGGTAATAAATGATGTATATCTTGCTCCATGCGATATAAGCCCTGCTTTAAGCGGTCGACCCCGGTGGTGATGTTTCTGATTATGATCAGGGTTCCGATCATAACTAAGGACAGGATGCCCAGGGTGAGATAACGTAGCAATGTCCGAAAGTAATTACTCTGATAAAAGAAGGGGTTCAGTCGTTCCCCTGCCCACATAACTGCTACTACTTTCCCTTCATGTTCAACAGGTAAAATGTACTCTACAACTTGATCATTCCAAGAACCAGAAATTCGAACTTGTGGTTCATTACCCATCTCAGCCGCTATCAAGCCTATTTTTGTACTGGCAAATATATCTCGTTCCCGTTGATCTTCTTCTTCTTTTGAGAGGCTACGATAGTTATGCAGGAAACCTAGAACCGTAATCTTCTCTGCACGGGGAACATAAAGACCAAAGCGAATACCTGAATTGGCTGGAATCTGAGGTTCAACAACCCGGGTGAATTCGTTATTCAGAATGGTAGAAGAGATATCTTCTGGCCCTGCCCATTGAGACTCTAGATTTCCCAAAAACCCAATATTTGTACTTTTAACCAAGGCCTCTAATCTTTGTTCTTTATCTAAGAATACAACTTCATCAGTTCGAGAGGCAAAAAAGATGTCATACATCAATGCCAGTAAAGGTATGAGCATGATTGCAGCAATGATAAGCACTATTTGATTAGTTAAGCTGTTACGCATTAGATAGGAATGTATTTTCTTGTTTTTCAGTTAAATCTACCTCCATATTATGGTGGAATCAAAAAATTGGGTTATATGATACATATCATTGAAGGATAGATACATAGTTTAAAAAATGCTTTACTACTTAATATCATGAATTAAGGCGCTAAACAGTTAACCAGATTCTCTAATATTAACCAGGGGTGTAGCATTTGCTACACCTCATTCTATCTTTCCTGATAAAAGCATGAATCTTGCCCAATTTTCTGTTTAAAGAAGTCTCTAACCCTATTGCAGCTTACTTTTTTGTTTTTATTCACTACAGCGCATCTCTGTGAAGTAAGAAAACGAGTAATTTGGAGCTATAGGAAGTTATTTTAGAGTATCCGTCAGAGCTTTTTCAGAATATCTAGAGTTCGAACTGGAAAGTAGGCGAGCAAGTTTTAAAGTTGGCACGTTGTTTGCTATATAAGAATTATATCATATCAAGCCCTGAAAGGTGGGATTCGTTTGTCCAGTTTAGTACTCGATCAATATGCACCGTTATTAGTTGACAAAATAAAGCAAGAATCTGGAGATATGGCTTTTCCGATTTGGCTCTTAGTTAATCCGAGATATCCCGCAATTCATCACCATATTTGGACCCCTATTTTAGAGCAGATTCAGGACAGGGTGTATCGTAAACTTCATGCAAGAATAGATACTAAAAAGATTTTCATAAAAAATGTCGCAAGTCAGATTGGACTAGTTTCTAATACCACAAATTCTAGCGCAGAAGAAAGGGCCAAAGAAATCGTGGTATTTAGGGAAAGTGTCAGTGAATGTCAACCGAAAATTCTAATTACTTTCGGTACTATTACGTATGAGTTTGTAAGGCGTGTCTTCGAGTGTAGACATGAAATTGGACCTCAGTACTGGAGTACTACTAACTTAGGCGACGAATTTGAACGTTCAATTGCTAACTTTAATATAACCCAAACTAATAGGATTCCCTTACTAAGTCGAGTAAAGAAGAGTGGTCAGTCCATAGAAGATCGCAATTATTTTAGTTGGGAAGACAACGAAAATTACTTTAGAGAAACTGGAAGAAAGATTGCCGATAGGATCATTGAAAACAAGGATAGTCTTAAAATATGGATTTAATAAAATGAAATGCACTTAGAACAAACTTGAGACATATTAACAATATTTTTGCACTTTTCCTTGGACAATTAGGCATTTTTGCAAACAAAGGGAGGATCCTGTTAAGAAAGGATCCTCCTTTGTCATATCTTTTGGGTTTTTGCTTGAGCTATTACGGTCTTCCCCTGAAGTACCATCAATCCCATTGGTGCACTACACAGCCTAAATCAATGATACTCGTGAGTACACTTTCTGACAAACGATGTTCTACGTTGTTGTCTATTCTTGTAAAATGCATTCAGACTCTGAGGCTAAGAAACACTAAAATACCCTTATTATTTGTTATAATTAAAGATAAATAAAGAGGCGTATTAATTAGCGAATGGAGAGCTAGGATGAAAGAAAATAGGAACTTCGATACAAAGGAAAGGACTAAGTTTACCAAGAGTAATGACCCTGAAACAGTTAGCATAAAAGAAGACTTCTCTATCGTTGGCATTGGCGCTTCTGCAGGAGGGGTGGAGGCTCTGTTAGCTTTCTTGGGTAACGTGCCTGAAAATTGCGGCTTGGCTTTTATTATCGTTCAGCACATGGATCAAACGCATAAGAGCTTTTTGGTGGAAATACTTCAGCGTGTTACTACTATGAAGGTGATTCAGGTCAGTGAAAACACATCTGTTCAGCTGAACTGCGTCTACGTAATTCCGCCGAACAAGGAAATGTTGATCCAACATGGGGTGTTGCGCCTTTTCGATTTTATGGTGCCCCACACGCTGCATCTGCCCATAGATTTCTTCTTTCGTTCCTTGGCCGATGACCAGCAGGAGAGAAGTATTGCAGTCATCCTCTCTGGCATGGGTGCCGACGGTACAGCGGGACTCAGAGCGATTAAAGAAAAAGGAGGGGTTGTCTTTATCCAGGAACCGTCCTCAGCTAAATTTGATGGGATGCCTCGCAGCGCCATTGAGGCAGATGTAGCAGACTTTGTAGCTGCTGTAGAGACTTTACCGTCAAAGATTCTTTCCTATCTTGAAAATAAACCTCTGATCGACAGGAATGATCAGGACCCGGCGGACAAGCTCCAGAGTTCCTTCGATACTATTATGATTTTGTTACGCTCACAGACAGGGCATGAGTTTTCTTCGTATAAAAAGAACACTGTCTACCGTCGGATTGAGCGGCGTATGGGTATTCATCAAATAGATAAAATCTCTTCTTACGTCTGTTTTCTACAGGAGAATCCGCATGAACTGGATCTACTATTTAAAGAACTTTTGATCGGGGTTACCAGTTTTTTTCGCGAACCGCTGGAGTGGGAATTGTTAAAGGACAAAGTTCTACCGACACTCTTGGCTGAACGCGCACCTAGTAATCCGCTTCGGGTTTGGGTATCTGGCTGTGCCACTGGTGAAGAGGCATACTCCTTGGCAATAGTCTTCAAAGAGGTGCTGGACCAGTTAAACCTTTCCCAAGCCTTTTCCATGCAGATTTTTGCCACCGATTTAGACCGTGATGCAATTGATAAAGCTCGGGAGGGGATTTTCTCGGCCAACATTGCGGAAGATATGTCGTCAGAGCGCCTAAATCGGTATTTTATTAAGGTGGATCGTGGCTATCAGGTTGTCAAAACCATTAGGGATATGATCATCTTTGCTCAACAAAGCATGATCAAGGATCCGCCTTTTACGAAGATTGATATTTTGACCTGCCGCAACCTACTTATCTACCTAACTCCCGAACTGCAAAAGAAACTTATACCACTTTTCCACTACAGTCTTAATCCGGGCGGTTTTTTGTTTTTAGGAAGTGCGGAGGCCGTCGGAAACTTTACCGATCTTTTTAAACCAGTGGATCGTAAATCGCGACTCTACCAGCGCCTCCAACCTCTACTGCAGACTGAGCCTGTGGAGTTTCCCACCTTCTTTGCTCCCGCTCAGACTGCAGCGAACATACCAATAGCAACAGTTCAGAACATGCAATCGCTGGCAGATAAACTAATTATGCAATGTTATGCTCCGCCGACAGTGTTAGCCAACAGTAAAGGTGATATCCTCTACATTACAGGGCGAACAGGTAAGTACTTGGAACCAGCTGCCGGTAAGGTCAACTGGAATATTTTTGCCATGGCCCGCGAAGGGCTAAACTATAAATTGAGCAATACCTTTTACAAGGCGCTTCGGCAAAAAGAGGTGGTGACGTACAAAAATGCCGTTGTAAGAAACGAAGGTGGCTCGCAGATGGTCGACATCACAGTCAATCCGCTCAAAGAGCCAGAGGCGCTACGTGGGATGGTCATGATTATTTTTACCGACGTGATCACCACTCAGGTTATCGAAACATCCAACACAATCGGACGAATCCCTGCCAACAGTCAGCGAGAAGCTGAACTGGAGCGAGAATTGATGCAAGCTCGCCAGGTATGGAAAGCGACCAATACAGAAAT
This sequence comes from Candidatus Desulfosporosinus infrequens, assembly GCA_900290375.1. Lineage (GTDB taxonomy): Bacteria > Bacillota > Desulfitobacteriia > Desulfitobacteriales > Desulfitobacteriaceae > Desulfosporosinus > Desulfosporosinus infrequens. The sequence goes on along the minus strand of OMOF01000084.1, from coordinate 5,169 downwards.
GCAAATATCCCAGGAAGAACTCAAGTCCAGCAATGAGGAATTGCAGTCCAGCAATGAAGAACTCCAGTCAACCAATGAGGAACTGACTACAACTAAGGAAGAAGTACAGTCCTTAAATGAAGAACTGAAGACGGTTAATTACGAACTTCAGTCTAAGTTAGACGACCTGTCGCTAGCGACTAACGACATGAAGAATCTACTGGACAGCACGAAGATTGCCACCTTATTTTTGGATAACTCGTTGTGCGTAAAGCGCTTCACCGACCAAATGTCAGTGGTCTCTAAGCTGATTTCGAGTGATGTAGGGCGTCCGATCACCGATATCGCCTCGGATCTTTTTTATCCTGAACTGACCGAGGATGTTAGGGAAGTGCTGCGGACGCTGAATACGATCGAAAAACAAGTCAGGTCTTATAATGGATGTTGGTTTAACGCCCGCATTCTGCCTTACCGCACGTTAGAGGACAAAATAGACGGCGTGGTTATCACCTTCGTAAATATCACTGAATCCAAAGTATTGGAGGCTGAGTTGCGCAAAACTAAATCGGCGTTGGAACAACACCTCGTAGATCAAAGAGAAGAGTTGGTACAGGTCAATGGCATTGTGAATAAAGAAACAATACAAGGTTATAGGCAAGTCGCTGTCTGTCAAGATCCGGAGCTTCGAGAATAGATTTTCCCCTCAGGTATACGTATCGTTAGTTTGCTTATACTAACATGCGTATTGAGTACTGAGGGGTGAATGGATTGGATCTATTATCAATCTTTAAAAAAGCTAAGGATACAGAAGAACGACTTGATATCCAGGAGGCTTTCAATATATATAATCTGCTAAGGGCAAGGTATGTGAGCACTCAAACCGTTCAATTATTTAAGAACTTTGTTCATGACATAGATTGGGAAATAATTCTGGACAGATTTATGAAACATTTTGATAAGCAGGTTGCTATCCTTGAAGAATTAGGAGAACAATTTAGTATTATAATGCCAAGCAGACCTCCTCTGGATGTCAAGTTCGCAACCAGCATTAATGATATTACGGATGACTATATCTATAAAAAAATCTATCATGACCTCATAGCCCAACTAATGTCTCTGATCCATGCAGTTCGATCAACCAGCACAAATGATAATTTAAGAAATATTATTATCCGAGATTTAACCACCCATTTTGAGGATTTTGATGTTCTCTATAAATTTGGTAAAGTGAAAGGCTGGGAAGAGACGTATCCCGTATACAAGACTTCTCTGCCCCAACAAGAAGAACAGCTCTCTACATCCGAGGCGTTTCATATTTGGGACCATATTAATATGAGATATGAACAAATTGAACTCATCGGTCTCTTTGCAAGTTTCGCACATGATACTGAGTTTAAGGCCATACTTCAACATGGGTTATATATTTTTAACAAGCAGGTTAACCATCTTGAACAGTTAGCGCTTAAGCTTAATGTGTCGTTGCCTAACAGACCGACACTACCAGTAGCGTCTCCAATCGATCCTGAGACAATCAAGGATAAGTTTATGTATCGTAATATTTTAANNTGTTCGAGCAATTATTGAGACGATCAGGAACGACGCACTACGTAAGCTCTGGAGCGAACTCCTTAATACGGAGTTAGAATATTACGATAAGTATTTAAAGTATGGAAAAATGAAAGGCTGGACAAGAGTAGTTCCAATTTATAGGGAGCCAGTGACCTAAGTTAAGATCAATAATTAAAATCTCTCTATGGAGGTTTTGGGTTGTCCTAGAATCGGTACTCTTTCGTTTGAACTGGAACTTTTTAAGAAGAATAGCCCTCAGGAAATGATATCATGGGCTGGAAACATCGGAAAGTTACTTCCCCCATATTTGTACGACTCATAGTTATCGAGACCGCATTAACACCATCAGAGCATGTCAGGCAGCTGGGTTGGATGTTTGCAGTGGCGGAATTTTTTCGCTGGGTGAAACTATGGATCAGCGCTTGGAGATGGCCTTTGCTTTAAGAGAATTAAGCGTACAGTCAGTTCCCATAAATATTCTCAGTCCAATCGTTGGTACTTCCATGGAACATCACGTGTGTTACCTCCCTTGGAAATATTACAATCCAATGCTACCTTGGTGGGCAGCTATTTAACCACCTCCGGTCGCACAGTGGAGAAGACGTTCAAATGATCGTAGATATGGGGCTGGAAGTATAGCGTATCGAAATAAACAAGCAACCCTATAATGAAATAAGGGCCCCAAAACGTTGGCGATTTTGCCGGTGTCCTTGGCTAACAGCAGAGACAAAAGAGAATAGCGCACAAAAACTACCAGGTGATCTGGTAGTTTTTGTTCTTTGTTGGGAAATTTCTGCGATCTAAGAAGGAATAGAAGATAAAATGTTGAAATATTAGTTGTTAGAATTAAAACTTGAACACTCCTCAAACATTTTTGGCTTATAGATACGGAGGATTATATATGACTATAATAAGAGATGACGCTAGTAATCAAGATGCTCTCAATATGGCTGAAAGAAGCTTCCAATTGTTGTTTGAAAACATGATGGATGGTTTTTCCTTTCATATGATGGTCTATGATTGCGCAGGAAAACCGACTGACTATGTGTTTTTGAAAATAAATAATGCATTTGAAGAACAAACAGGTTTGAGAAGAGAAAATATTATTGGAAAAAGTGTTCTTGAAGTGTTACCAAATACTGAAAGTTATTGGATAGAAATATATGGTAGAGTCGCTTTGACAGGCGTCCCAGAGAAATTTGAAAACTATTCACAGGAACTTTGTAGGTGGTATGCCATAAGTGTTTATTCCCCACATATAAATTATTTTGCGGTTATTTCAAGAGATATCACAGAGAGAAAGAGAACTCAAGAAAAAATAATGAAAACTACTTTTGAGTTAGAAAATAAGGTAATAGAGCGCACAATGGATTTGATAGATATAAATACTAAGCTTGAAGAAGCCAATGCCGGGTTAGAAGAAATCAATGCAATACTTGAAGAGGAAATCGCCGAACGTCAAGAAGCACAAAACGAAATCAAGAAATTGAATAATCAACTTGAAATTAGGGTACAAGAGCGTACATATCAACTTGAAGAAATTAACGCTTCACTTGAGGAAGAGATGGCCGAGCGACAGAGAGCTGAAATAATACTAAGGGAAAGTGAAAGTCAATTCCGCAATGCCTTAGATAATGCCCCAATTCCTATTATGCTTCGCGCAGAAGATGGGGAAGTAATAAAGGTTAGTCGTGTTTGGACTGAAATAACGGGGTATACCCATCAAGAAATACCAACGATTTCTGACTGGATAGAAAAAGCACATGTAATTGGGGCGGCGGAAAAAGCTCGAGCCAACATAAGCAAGACGTTTAATCCTGAGATATTCAAAAATGATTCTGAATTTCAGGTTAAGATGAAAGGGGGTCAACTGAGAACGTGGCAATTTCACTCAGCTTGTATTGGTCAACAATATGACGGACGTAAGATAGCTATGTCTGCAGCAATGGACATAACCGACCGTACACTCTCTGAACAAGAATTATTGAAAGCGAAAGAGCAAGCAGAAGCCGCCAATACAGCAAAAAGTCGATTCTTAGCCAATATGAGCCATGAAATTAGGACGCCTATAAATGGTGTTATGGGAATGCTGCAGCTATTACAAATGACAGAATTAACGAAAGAACAGGCTAACTATATTAAGGTTTCTATGACATCCTCAAATTCACTTTTGAAGGTTATAAACGACATTCTCGACTATTCAAAGATTGAAGCTGGAAAGCTGGAATTAGAAAAGAACGCATTCTGTCTCTTTGAGTTCATGGATGAGCTTATGATTTTATTTAGGCCTTCAACACAAAATAAAGGACTTTTCTTAGAAGTGCTTATAGAAGATGATGTGCCAGATATTCCTGTGGGTGATTCCTTTAGATTGAGACAGATTCTTTCTAATCTTATCGGTAATGCTATAAAATTTACGGATAAAGGAAGTATCGAAGTTGTAATCAGGAAAATAGAAGACCTTTCCACAAAACAGATGAAGCTGGAGTTTACAGTAAAGGATACTGGGGTCGGTATAAAGGCAGAAAAAATTAATGATATTTTCANNAGCTTTAGCCAGGCGGACAGTTCAACAACTAGACAATATGGGGGAACTGGACTTGGGTTATCTATCTGCAAAAGTATTGTTAAAGAAATGAAGGGTGAAATATGGGCAGAAAGCAAAGAAGGTGAAGGTAGTAGCTTTTATTTCACTTGTGTCTTAGGGAAATATGAGGGACAAGAAAGCCTTTGCGCAAAGGGATTTCAACGGAAGGAAGACAGCATGAATGATAATTCATTGAAACTACTAATTGCTGAAGATGATGCCGTTAGCCTGCTCGTCATGGAACATCTCGTGCGACGAAAAGGCTGGCATGTTACGTTAGCTAAAAACGGAAAAGAAGCTGTTGATGCGTATCGAGAAAAAAGTTTTGATGTAATTTTCATGGATATTCAGATGCCAGTTTTAGATGGCTACAAAGCGACAGGTGTGATCAAACAGCTTGCGGGTCAGAAAGGTATGCATACGCCCATTATTGCAATGACCGCATATGCATTAAAGGGAGACAGAGAAAGGTGCTTAGAATCTGGAATGGATGATTACCTGTCTAAACCGATTGATACTGAAAAATTCTATGCTATCGTTGAGAAGTGGACGAAAAACAAGAAACTTTGAGAGGCACAGTCCTCTATATAACAGGATGCCTCCAAGTCTTGGCAGAAAAAGCAAGTAAACAATAAGAGGTAAAACAATTTGCCTAAAAAGATAAGCCCTTTCTACGTTCATTTGCGTAGGGGGCTTGTCTTTTGTACTGGTTGTTCAGATGGGGCGGGATTGTCGATTTGTCCGGCCGTTTTAACCGCAAATAGAACAGTTTAGGACACAACCATTCGATGCTTTGTGAATCGTCATTTTTTGTTTGATATCAGCAGGAATTGAGGAGTTTTTGTATAATTATATCCATAGGTGATTGAAATGATAGAACCCCTAACGGTAACTAAGATTTCGGGTTGATTGTATTAAGCGGATAGAGCTATGTCTCAAAACCATTATGGGGACAAATCTGACACTAATAACGTCAGAATCTGTGATGCAGTTTCGGTGCAGGCAATTATAACTGCATCAACTTATTTCTTAGC